>NZ_CAAAFR010000125.1:0-9469 GCF_900634745.1 Protofrankia symbiont of Coriaria ruscifolia | reverse complement strand
TGGCCACTATGAACTCGGAACGGATGCCGAACCCCGCCAGCGGCTGACGGCTGCCTTTACCGAGCTCGCGCTGGCCGTCTGAGCACCCGCCCGGCACAGGTCCACCGTGCCTTGCCTCCGCCCAATGCAACAGAGCCCTGTCGGCTGCCTTCGCCGAGCTCATCCTGGCGGTCTGATCAACATTCAGGCAGGGTCCGCCATGTCCTGCTTTCCCATAACGCAACAGACCCCGCCTTGGCTGTCCGAGGGTGGTGGTGCCGCTGTCGCGTGACGCCTGCGGCTACCCTTGCCTGGTGAGGTCCATCGCGGGAGTGGAGATCGACGAGGCCCGCCTGGCCGCGATCTGCGATCGGTACGGGATCGCCGAACTCCAGCTGTTCGGCTCTCAGGCGCGCGGCACCGCGACCGCCGACAGCGACATCGACATCCTGTACACCCTTCAGCCTGGCCGGCGTCTGGGCTGGGACATCGAGCAGCTCGCCGATGACCTCGCCGACCTGTTCGGACGGCCCGTCGACCTGGTCTCCGTTCGCGGACTCCACCCATTGCTACGGTCGTCCGTCCTGGCTGAAGCACGGCCCGTGTATGCGGCGTGACGCCCTCCTTCTCGGTGAGATGATCGAAGCAGCCGACCAGGCGCAGAAACTCACCGACGGGATCACCACCGGCGGTCTGGAGGCGGACCGCCAGCGCCGCGACGCGCTCCTGTGGAACTTCACCGTGCTCGGCGAAGCCGCCAGCCAGCTCTCCGAAGAGATCACCAAACAGTTTCCAGACATCGCCTGGAAGCAGCCTGTGCGGCTACGCAACCGGATCGTCCACGGCTACTGGTCCGTCGACCTCGAGATCCTGCACACCGCGGCCAGGGAGCAACTACCCCGGTTCGCCGCCGACCTGCGCCGGGTACTCGCATCTGTCGGCGAAGGCACCTGAATCCGCTGAGGGCTGGAGCGTAGCGGCCTGGCCACCTGTGACGACTGGCTCGCGGCTGCGGTCAAGGATGCCGAAACCACAGTGATCGACCCACATGACAGCTCACGCCACCGGTCGTCGGAACGCGCGGCCGTCGCGTGGGTGATACCGGGATCCGCCCTCGATCATACTGTGTGACCTGCGAGAATGAGTTCACCGGACAGGGTGACCGGTGGTGGGGTAATGGTTCGAGTCGCCCCTCGGACACTCTCGTTCGTACATGATCCCTTGAGGCTTGGCCTCAGCGACCACTCGGTGGGCTCCCGGTTCGTAGGTGAGCTGGAGGCCGAGCTGAATGTAGATCTCTGCTTTGTCGGCCGGGTCGGCCTCGGTAAGGACGGCGACGATGTCGCCCATGGCTACAACCATGTCGTGGATCTCCTGTTCGGTCATGCGCTGTCGGTGGGTGCCGGTGTGGAGGCGGGCCTGGGCGGCGGCGCGTTCGGTGTTGGCTTTGGCGGTCCAGCGGGCGACGAGGGCGGGGTCGGTGCCGGCTTCGAGGGCGAGCCGGTAGCGCTCCAGTTTGGCGTCGCAGTCGGCGATCGTGCGCCGTGCCCGGTCGAGCGCGGCATCGCGGCCGATGTCGGCTTCGTCGTCCTGGGCTGCGGTGAGGGCGGCGATCGTCGCGGGCAGGCGGGGCGGGGTGAAGGCGCGGGCAAGCCAGCGGTCGAGGTGCGGGACGATGAGTTCCTCGCGGACGTAGACGCTGCGAGGATGCTTGATGTGGTTGGTCAGGGCGTACTGGTCGGGGTAGACGCAGCGGTAGTGGGGTTTGCCGTTGTTCCAGCTGCCCTACATCCGCCTCTGGCAGATCCCGCAGCGCATCCGGCCTCGTAGCTGGTAAGGGTGGCGGGTGCGCTTGGATTCGCGGGGCCCGCTCGGGTCGAGCCTGCGGGCGGCGTAGCGGGCCTGGACCTGGGCGAAGGCATCGTCGTCGACCAGTGGCGAGTGGACGACCGCCGCGGAGTAGATCCAGACGTCGGGGTCGTTCCAGCGCATCCGGGTCTCATAGCCGAGGGCGACGTCCTCGACGTTGAGAAGGACCTCGTCCTTACGTTGGCGGTTCCAGACTTGGCGGCCGGTGTAGCGGGGGTTGGTCAGGATGGCACGCAGCGCTGGTTTGGACCAGGCACCGGTCCGGTGCGGGTTGCGCGCGGGGTCGTGGGCGGAGGGGCTGGGGATGCAGTCGGCGGTGAGGCCCTCCGTGATCGCGTACAGCCCGCGTCCGGCGGCGTACTCGGAGAAGATCCTGGCCACGACCGGGCTGGTGACCGGATCGGGTTCCAGCACATGCAGGCGTTTGCCGTCGGCGGCCTTGGCCGGGTTGGGATGGGGACCGGCGTCGGCGATGCGGTAGCCGTAGGGCGGCCGGCCGCCGAGGTAACGCCCTTCGGTCTTGGCCTGGGCCGCCATCGCGGTCCGCATCCGGATTTTGATCCGGTTCCGTTCACCCTTCGACATGCCCCGAACACGGACATGACCAGGTCGTGGGCTTCCGAGGCCGGGTCGATCGGCCCGCCGACCTCGGGGACCCAGAGGGCGACGCCGTAGTGCTCGAAGACGGGGTGGACGAGGCTGTACTGGTTGCCGTAGAACGCCCGGTGCGGCTCCCCGATCGCGACCGCGTCGAAGCCACGGCCGGGGTCACGGAGCGCGGCGAGCAGAAGGCTGGCCTGCGGGCGACGCTTCCAGGGAATCGATCGGGACTGGCCGACATCGAAGTACTCGGTGACGATCTCGCCGTGGGTGTCGGTGAGAGCGCGGGCGCGGGTGAGCTGCCAGGCCAGGGAGGACTCGGGGTCCTGCTGGTCCTCGGTGGAGACCCGGCCGTAGAACGCGAAGCTGATCAAGGTCAGGATGCCTTTCGTCCGGGTGCGTCCTCCTGGCCCGGCGGGTGAAGGGGACGGGTGTTCTCGTCGAGAGCCGGCTGCCGGTCCATGCGACGGCGGAACAGCCGCAGTAGGGCCAGGGCCAGCCCCGGCGTCACGACGGGTGGCTGGTCAGAGACGACGACCTCGAAGGGATGGGGGTCTCGTCGGCTTCGTCGTCTGTCACCGGGTGTCCGACCTGGGCAGGACGTGGCGGCCGAGGCCATGGCGGAGGCAGAACGCGGCGGCACCGGCGCTGAGCTGATCTGGCCCGGCGAGGAGCTGGCTGCGTAGCACCACGCGGTCCACCGGCACGTCTCCGTCGTTGGATGATGGGAGATCGCCGCTGGGTGCGGTGTCGTCAAGGTGCCGCAGGAAGCGGTCCACGATCGCGGGCCAGTCAGGGCCGAGCCACCGGTGTCGGCATGTCGTGAGCGTCCACGACGCCAGGAACAGAAGTACGGCCTGCGCCCCGATCTTGCCTGTGATCGCGGCCCATCGGGCGCACCACGTCCGGACCGCGCGGCGGTATCGCTTCAGACGGGCATGGTCCGGAGCAACGTCGGCGAGTCTCCGCCCGTCGGGCAGCCGAAGATCTGGAGCGGTGAGGGCGCCTGCGATGGCCGCGAACACCTCCCCTGGGCTGCCACCGCGGACGGTTCCCTGCCCGCCCGGCGACAAACTGGGGAGATGCGTGGCGAGAAGGTCGCGCACGAGCCGGGTGATGGCCGCATTCGCGCGCATCACCTCCGCATCATCGAGCCGGCTGTCTCGGCCTGCGTGCCAGTCCTCCGCCGGACCGTCACGCCACGTCATCCGCGCCACCGCGACTGCCGCTAGATCGATCAGGGCCCCGGAGCCGTCGGGATCAACACCGACGTGATCCACTATCTGCCGGAGCATTCCCGGATCAAACGGCCCGTCCGCGTCAGGAGAGAGGGAAGATCCAGACCCCGCCGTCTGCCCCCGTCCCACGCGCCACCCACGCCCCGAGGCCTGCGGTTCGAGCCCCCGCAGGCCCACCCATGTTTTGATCATGCCCTTGACCTGGACTAATACGGTTTGTGATCTATCGCATTTAGATTCGGTACTGTGGGACGGTGCTGGTCAGGACACCGGTGGCTGGTTCGAGCCCCGGCTGGACGACCATGTTGCCGCCATACGAATCGCCTCCGCCTCGTCGAGGTGCTCGGTCGGCGACTTCGGCACGAGAGCTGTCGTCGCCACCATCAGCGGCTGGGTCAGCGCCGAGGACATGTAGGGCAACCTGTTCGTCGATGGCCCGGACAGCGAGGAAGGAGACAGCCGCGTCTCCACACCATCCGCGATCACCGTGGCCGCGGGTGGCTCGGTGTCTCGGGTGAGCCGACATAACCGTGGGCCGGCAGGACAGTGCACCTGGCCCTGGCCAGTTCATGTCCGTGGTCTCCTTGGCGGACGTCCCCGATTCGGTGGAGATCATGGTTGACACGTCCGGCGCACGACTGTTCGGCAACCTCGACGAGTTGGCGGCCACCTCGCGGCTGGTGGTGGACCGCCCGGTCGGCAGTAGACACCCGCGGGTGCCGCAGGCCGTGTATCCCGTCGACTACGGCTACCTGGAGGGCACCGTGGCCGCGGACGGCGACGGTGTGGACGTCTTCCGCGGCAGCGCCACAGGCGCCGGAGTCGCGAGGTCTTCGTGACGGCGGATCCAGGCAAGCGTGACGTGGAGGTCAAGATACTGATCGACTGCACAGCCGACGAGATCGAGCGGGTGCGGATCCTGCTCCACGACGTCCTGGAGATCGGAGGCCTGCTCGTGCCACGGAGCGCGGAGACCGCCACCGATTGACGATCGAGGGCTCAGCCCACCCCAGGAGCCGAGGCGGTCAACCTGTGGGTCTCCGGCCTCGCCGGGACGATCTCTGTGGCAGATTGCACGGCGTGTCGTGGTCTGGCGGGTGGCCGCGTCGGTCTTGACACATGGACCACCGTCGCGCGGATATAGCGTCAACGCTATGACTTGGGGTACCGTCGAGCTGGAACCGGAAGTCCGGGACTGGCTGGAACGGCTGCCGACCGCGCAGTTCGCGACGGCTGCCTTCTACGTGGACCTGCTCGCCGAGCAGGGTCCGTTGCTGGGTGAGCCGTACACGCGACAGCTTGACGGCAAGCTGCGGGAGCTGCGGTTCCATCTGGAGGGCCGGGCGGTCCGGGTGACCTACTGGATCGCGCCGGGCCGGCGGGTGGTGCTTCTGACGGTGTTCGCAAAGACACGGATGAGGGAGGCTGCCGAGGTGTCCCGGGCGAGGCGCGCGCTGGCACGCTGCCTGACCGAGTCGCACACGGTGGGCGAGGGCGAGGGGGACGACGGCGATGGCTGAGCTGGCGGACTGGGTGCAGTTGCGGGAACGGCGGATGGGCGAGCCGGGTGCGCGAGAGGCCTACCAGGCGGCCAGGCTGGCGTTCGAGCTGGGCCGGTCGGTGCGGGAGTTGCGCCAGCGGCGGGCCTGGAGCCAGGCTGAGCTGGCCCGTGCGGCGGGGATGACGCAGTCGGCGGTGGCACGGTTCGAGGCCGGCGGCACTGTACCGACACTGCCGGTGCTGGAACGGCTCGCCGAGGCTCTCGACGCCGACCTCGACGTCCGCGTCGTCCCGCGTTCCGCGGCGTAGGAGATGTCCTGGCACGCCTGTCCGGACATGAGCCGGTAAACAATCCCGTGCGGCCTACCCGACCGCCGCCGTGAGCCCGTTGACGCCCGCCATGGCGGCGTCACGAGGTTTGCCGTGAGTGGTCCTGCCAGGACTGCGGAACGTATGTTCGATATCTGCCTCGGTGTGTCCGTCTCTATTCTTACTGGACATCGTCCCTGGTCGGAAGTCGTGTAGCGACCGGACGGACGGTGATTTCGGGACCCCGAACCAAGATCAAAGGGTTCTTATTGTGGCACGTTAGGTCCACCACATTATTGATCATGCTTCTCGCCTGCGTGAATGCGGTTTTCGATCTACGGCTTTGAGATCCGGCGCTTGGATCGGTGCTGGTCAGGGCCTCGGCGATCGGTTCGAGCCCCGTCTGGACGTCCACGTCGCCGCCGTGCGAACCGCCTCCATTCGGGGGCGTTGTGGCTGGTAGGACGCCTGCGGGACACGGGCCATTCGCGATGCGGGGTTCCATGGCATCGCGAAGCGATGTCATGGATGTTGATGGCCTGGACAACCGGTGTCCTCCTACGGGTCGAGGGGCTGAAGAGGAATGGTCCGGTATGAGTGGCGGACCGGGCTTGCCATGCGGCTACGCCTCCGTAGGCCGAGCGGAGGCGAGGTAGACTGTGCATTATGAACACCTACTCGCCGGAGCAGGTGGCAGGGCGGCTGGGCACATCCAGGGCGCGCGTCACCAGGGCAGCCAGGGCCCGCGGGATCGGGAGCGCCGAGGGTTCTCGTCTGCGGTTCGACGACGGTGATGTCCGCACGCTCGCAGACCACCTCGGTGTCACCGCCGTAGTCGACGGGCTGTCGCGGACCGAGAGTGTCGTACTCGCCGAGCTGTCGCGCAGACCGCTCGGCCTCATCTCGTCCCGAACTGTCGCTCGGGCATGCGGCATCTCGCCGGCAGCGGCGGTGAAGGCCGTCCAGTCGCTGGTGAGCCAGGGCCTGGTGACCGAGACGAGGGAGACCGTCGCCCTCGGAAAGGCCCGTGAGGTCACTGTGCTCCGGGCCAATGTCCGTCATCCGCGCTGGACTGCGCTACTTGAACAGCTCCACGGGGTCCGGCCGTCGGCGTCTGCCGAGGCCGCGCCGGCCGGCCTGCCACCGTATCTGGAGCATGCCTTCTGGAACGTCGACCGCCAGACGTTCCGCGGCCTGAAGCTGACGGACGACGGCCCGTTCATCGCCTCCCGCGCATTGACCACCAGCGATTCCGCCCTGCTCGCGTTCGCAGCCCGCCACCTGGACGCCGACGCCTGGCGCAAGGCGGCCAACCTGCGTGGCCTGGCTCCGGAGACCCGCCAGCTGGCTGTCAACCTCGCGCTTGCGGCCAAGGCCAAGGGTGAGCGCTGACCTGCCCGCCGGGCTCCGGAAGGTACTGCCCCCGGACACGGCACGGTCATGGGTCGTCCTGCGGGAGATCCTCCCGCATTCGATGATCCTGTACGACGGAACGGCCATTGCGGCGCACCTGAGCCACCGCACGTCGCGTGACCTGGACTTCTTCTTCGACGACCCGGACGTCGACCTCGCCTCGCTGCGAGAGGCGCTCACCACGCTGCGCCCGACGGCGGTCACGGACCAGGCCGCGCACACGCTGAACGCCGTGTTCGGCCAGACAAAGGTACAGTTCCTGTCGATGGCCGGGCAGGTCCCCGTCGACCGCGACACGAAGATCGCTGGACTTCGGGTCGCGAGTCTCCGCGACCTGGCCGCAACAAAAATTAAAGTCATCGGGGATCGCGGCGAGCTCCGCGACTACTTCGACCTCATGGTGATCGAACAGCGGACACCCGTCACCGTCGAGACCGCGCTGGTCGACTACCAGGCGCGGTACAACGACAGCCGCAACCTCGCGCACCTCGTCCGTGCACTCGGCTACCTCGGCGACGTGGCCGACGACCCGGCCCTGCCAACAGCCCGCGACCAGATTGAAAGGTACTGGGCCACACGCCAGCCCGCGACCCTCGCCTCCTTCGACCAGACCGGCCGCATTCCACGACCGGCGCCTGAAGAACCGCTGCCGGCACCCAGCCCGCGGCCGGAATCCGGCGACGCTGGCGGAATGGTCTGGGTCGAGCCACACCTGCGCAACGGACGCCAAGTCCGCGGCCACTACCGCCGCCGCTGAGCGTTGGCTTTTCCCGTTGAGCGTCGACTTCCCGGCGGGAGCGGGCACCAAATGCCGATCCGGCATGCCTCGGAGGAAACCAGGAACGTCAGGGCGACCACGATCCCCCACCACCGCAGTCTGAGCTGCCCCGGGTTTGGTGGAGGCCGGGGCAGCTCAGTGTGCCCGTAATGGCGGTCACTGGGCATGATCCCTGGTCACGGCTCGGGGCTGTGCCGAGATCGGTTGACCTGGTTCCGCCGAGAACCTGGCCGAGCAGAAAGTCCGACCGCTCCCGGCCTTGCCTCGGCCCGGTGGCGATCCCGAGGTCGGCACCAGGTATGCAGCTTGCGCGGCCTGGCGCAAGAACGCGGTTCGGGTCGTTATTCAGCCACCGGCTTTGATCACCTCGTAGAGGACGGTCCAGTTCTCGGTGCCGCGGCCCGTGGTGACGGCTTGCTCGTAGTGCGCCTTAACAGCTTTGGGTAGCTGTGTGTCGATGCCGGCCTTCTCGCTCGTCCACACAATGTGGTCCGCTGTAGCGCCCATCATCCGCGCTGTGCTGAGGTCGCCGGGATGTTCGCCGGCCTCCAGGCGCCGGGCCAGGTCCTGTCCGTCTCCGATCATCGCCGGGATGCCGGTGAGGGTGTCCAGCGCGCCGGGCAGGAAGTCGGCGGCCGGGACACCGGCGGCGGTGACGAGCGCGGTTGCGTGGAGCAGGCTTGACAAGGCGGTGAGGAAGACGTCGAGGTGCGCCTGGTAGAAGAGCTGGGCCAAGCCCGGGTCCTCCCCGAGATACCTCGGCTCGCCGAGCAGTCCGAGTGTCGGTTCGTGGACGTCGAACACGGCGCGCGGCCCGCTGTAGAACAGGTAGGCGCCGGGGCCGCCCACGGCGGGCGCGGGCACCATCACACCGCCCGTCACGAGGCTCGCTCCGTGTCTGTCCGCCCATTCCGCCGCATCCCGGCTGGCGTTGGGTGTGTCCGAGCTGAGATTGACCAGCACCTTGCCGGCAAGAACACCAGAGGGCCGCGAACCCTCGGCGACCGGGCCGAGGATGTCGTACATCGCCTGGTAGTCGGTGAGGCTGAGGATGGTCAGCTCGCTGGCAGCGACCGCCCTACCCGCCAAGATGAGATGAGACAGGTGGTGCCCATCTTGTAGGGTAGTTGGGCGAGGCGGGCCTGACGTCCTACGCACGTGCCGAGGTCTGATCTGACAGCCATGCGGCGAGCGGACTGAACGCCCCGCGGATGCCGGATGCCGGATGCCCGCTATCTCCCGGTGTGCAAAGGCCGACTCGACCGCTCCGGGCGGGTATGGGGCGCACTCTCCGAATTCGCCGAGAGCACCGGTCTGGACGAGCGAGTGGTCACTGCCCTGCACGACGTGGCCATGGCTGGACGCGTCCGCCGCTCACGCTACGAGCACGCCGAGGGCCTGAGCCGGCACTTGACATCGCGCGCACGCCCATGATCTTGAGGAATCCATACACCGGCTGACGAGAACCGCCACATATGTCGAGACGCCGAGGCGGATACCGAGTGTCGCGACGTTGCCGAGGCAGAACAGAAACGTCGACCCGACCACGACCCCCACGATCACGGTCACCAGACGGATCGGACCGTCCAGACCTACCCGAGGTTCGGAACACATGTTCGACACAGTGAACGATGAGACGACTCGGCGGTCACCAAGCATCATCCCTGGTCAGGGCCTGTGTAGCGACCGGGCGGACGGTGATTTCAGGGCCTTGAACCAAGATCAAATGGTTCGTAGGCTGGTACCTTAGTGGTTAGCGCTGGAAGTTCCTCGGGGGTTGATG
>NZ_CAAAFR010000124.1:13786-14398 GCF_900634745.1 Protofrankia symbiont of Coriaria ruscifolia | reverse complement strand
GGGGGCAGGGGCACCGAGTGGAGTCCACGGACGTGGTGTACGGGGTGTGATCGTCTAACGACTCGCCGGAGTGGCGGTCCGTGACGTGAAGTGACCACCGCGTGATCCTTTTCGAGAACAGGCAAGAACTCGAGGAGGAGGAAACGCGATGATCGTGCGTCCGACTGTGACCGACGCTGAGGGGTTCGGCAAGGAGCTGGTGGCGGCGAGTCCGGATCTGTTGGGTTCGATGGTGAAGGCGTTCGCGGAGGCGTTGATGAACGCCGAGGTCGACGGTGTCTGTGGCGCCGGGTACGGGGAGATATCACCGGATCGGACGAATCGTCGGAATGGGTACCGGATGCGGGAGTGGGACACGCGCGCCGGGACGATTGAGCCTTTCCCAGTAACCGTTGGTGGCGGCGTGTAACCACAATGGCGTGTTCGGGTGGTGGTCGTCAGGTGGTGCGGCCGTGCTCGGTGTGGAGGATGACGAGGGCGGCTTTCACAATCAGGCCGATCTTCCAGGGGTCGAGGCTGACGTTGCGCAGGGCCTTGAAGTACTTCAGGAGGGCGTTCGCGCGTTCGCCGACGACCCGCAGCGCGTAGTGGATCCTGTTGTGCTTCCTTTGG
>NZ_CAAAFR010000124.1:12852-13761 GCF_900634745.1 Protofrankia symbiont of Coriaria ruscifolia | reverse complement strand
GCCTTGAAGTACTTCAGGAGGGCGTTCGCGCGTTCGCCGACGGCCCGCAGCGCGTAGTGGATCCTGTTGTGCTTCCTTTGGTCGTCGGGCAGGTCTTCGCCCTTGGGCTTCTTGTACGGGATCGCGACCTGGTCCTGTAGCCCTTCGTAACCGAGGTCTGCGAGGATCTCGCCGCCGGCGTCGGTCCAGTCGGCGAGCACCGGAAGCCCGCCGGAGGCGCGCAGGGCGGTGGTGTCGTGCTCCCGGCCGGGCCGGACGTCTGAGACCCACAGCGGCCAGCCGTCGTCGGGGGCGGAGACGACCTGGACGTTGCCGCCGTGGTTCTTGATTTTTCCGGACCACCAGAGGTCCACGCCCTTCGTCGGGCCGGGAGCGGAGACCCGGTCGGTCTCGACCACCGTGCCGTCGACGACGACGTGCCCGTAACCTGCGGCCTTCGCGGCCAGCAGCGCGTTGCGCAGGTCAGGGGCCTGCCAGGCGAGGACCGCGACACCCTCGTGGAGATAGCGGTAGCCCGCCGAGGAACTGATGTCGTTGTCGTCGCAGAGGTCCTTGACCCGGGTGCCGTCACGGAACCAGCGCAGCACGAGCACGGCCTGCGCCCACGGGGTGAGGGCGCGGGTCCCCTTCCGGGTACCTCGACGCTCGCGCTCCGCGACCAGCAGGGTAGCCAGCCGGAGGACGGTGCGTTCGGAGAACTGCAGCTTGCCGACGTATGCGAGACTCATGCGCGCGCGGGGCCTCATCTGAAGTGGATCTGTGGAAGGACCTACTTCTTATCGAGACCCCGCGTCTTGCGTTTCAGCACTCCCGGATCGTCACAATCCGTGATGGCTACGGAGAGTAGCAAATAGTTGCTGGGAACGGCTCATTGATCTAGCGATTCCGAAGCTGCGGACCGGTTCGTGC
>NZ_CAAAFR010000124.1:0-12587 GCF_900634745.1 Protofrankia symbiont of Coriaria ruscifolia | reverse complement strand
GGAGAGTAGCAAATAGTTGCTGGGAACGGCTCATTGATCTAGCGATTCCGAAGCTGCGGACCGGTTCGTGCTTCCCGGAATGGCTGCTGACGCGCCGCCGGCGGGCGGAACAGGCGTTGATCTCGGTGGTGGCGACGTCTTATCTGCTCGGGGTTTCCACGAGAAGAGTCGACAAGCTCGTCGAACAGCTCGGGGTGGCGCATATTTCGAAGTCGCAGGTGTCGGAGTTGGCGAAGCATCTCGACGGCCAGGTCGAGGCGTTCCGCTCGAGGCCGCTCGACGCCGGGCCGTACCGGTTCGTGCAGGCCGACGCGTTGACGATGAAGGTCCGTGAGGACGGCCGGGTCGTCAACGTCCACTGCCTGCTCGCGGTCGGAGTCAACGGTGACGGGCACCGGGAGATCCTCGGCCTCGACGTCGTGAGCAGCGAGGACGGGGCCGGCTGGCGGGCGTTCTTCCGCGGGCTGGTCGCCCGTGGCCTGTCCGGCGTCCGGCTGGTGACCTCGGATGCCCACCGCGGCCTGGTCGCGGCGATCGGGGCGATGCTGCCGGGCGCGTCGTGGCAAAGATGCCGGACGCATTACCTGCGGGATTTGTTGACGTTCACACCGAAGTCGTCGCAGCCGTGGGTCGCAACATTGGTCCGGACTATTTTTGATCAGGCTGACGCGAACGAGGTGGCCGTGCAGTTCGACCGGGTCGTTGACGCGCTCACCGAGAAACTACCCCGCGCCGCGCAGCATCTGGAAGAAGCGAAAGCGGACCTGCTCGCGTTCACCGGCTACCCGCGGGAGATCTGGCGGCAGATCTGCTCGTCGAACCCGCAGGAACGGCTGAACAAGGAGATCCGTCGACGCACGGACGTCGTGGGTATCTTCCCGGACCGTGGTGCCATCATACGTCTCGTCGGCGCGGTACTCGCCGAGCAACACGACGAGTGGATCGAAACCCACCGCTACTTCGGCCTGGAAATCCTCGCGAAAGTCGACACGGCGAACACGCCGTCCGACACACCCGAGATCAGCGTGACATCAGAAGCACTCACCGCATAAACTAAACCAAGGATCACGCGGAGTCACTCTCCGTACACCACGCCGCTGGACGTGACCCGCCGCGGTCAGCGCGCTGGAGACGCTGGACCCCAGTAGCCAGATCGGCGGGCGGTTCTCGGCGGCGGGCACGGCCTTCACTGGGCTGCCCAGGCGGCCGAAGCTCGGCCCGGCGAAGTAGCCGGTCAGCTCTGTCAGTTTCTGCTCGAAGTCGTCCTCGGGCGCCGCCCCGGCGCGCAGCAGGGCCGACGTGGCCGCGTCGGTTCCCGCCGAGCGGCCGAGCCCGAGGTCGATGCGCCCTGGATGGAGCGCCTCCAGGGTGCCGAACTGCTCGGCGATGAGTAGCGGTGGGTGGTTCGTGAGCAGCACGCCGCCGGAACCCACCCGCATCGAGGTGGTCGCGCGCGACGCTCCCGATCAGGACGGCCGGTGACGACGTGGCCAGGCGGTCCGAGTTGTGGTGTTCGGACAGCCAGTACCGGTGGTAGCCGAGCCGCTCGGCCTCCGGTGCCAGGCGCATCGTGTTGCGTAGCGCCTCGGTGGCCGTCGAGCCTGACCAGACCGGCGCCGTGTCGAGCACCGAAAAGGTGAGGTGGGAGAGATCTGCCGTAGCCGACATCGGGGGTGCTCCCATCACTGGTCGGTTCGAGAGGGGGACTATGGTCGGTGCGTCAGCGCGTCGTCCCGGGCGGGCCCGGCCCGCGCGGGTGCGGCGGGCCGTCGCGGCGGGATCAGTACGGTCGGCATGAGGGCGAGCGCGGCGATGCCCGCCGTCCACCACATGCTGTTCGCGAACGCGTCGGTCAGCGCGGAGATCGCCGCCGGCGTCCCGATCCTGGCCGCGTCCGCCGGTGTCCGGCTGCCGGGCAGGCCGGCCCGGATGTAGATCTGCAGCGTCACCGCGAGCGCCGCCGTGCCGACCGACGTCCCGAGCCGGGCCAGCACGTTCGCGGTCGTGCTGGCAGAGGGCACGTCGGAGCCGCTCAGCCGCTGGAACGCACCGGCCATCAGCGACGGGGTGATTAGTCCGTGCCCGAGGCCGACGACGAACAGCGCGCCGACGAGCAGGGCGACGTTCGTGCCGACCTGCAGCTGGGTGAAGATGGCCGTGCCGAGGACCACGGTCAGCAGGCCGCTGAGCGCGACGCCTCGGGGCCCCGCGCGGTCGGTCACCTTGCCCGCGATCGGAAGGGTGATGACCGCGTCCAGGCCGAGCGGGGCGATCAGCAGCCCGCTCGCCAGCGGGCTGCGGCCCTGCACCGTCTGGTAGTAGATCGGCAGCACGACCAGGAGCCCGAATACGGCCGCGCTGTAGACGAAGAGCGCGAGCACGCTGGTGGTGAACGCGCGGTCACGGAAGGCGGTGAGGTCGATCAGGGGCGTGCGCTGATCACGGGTCATCCGCAGCGCGCGGGCCGAGAACGCCGCGACGAGCGCGAGACCCGCGCCCCCGGCGACGAGCATGCGCAGGTTGTCGTCGCCCGCCTGCGACAGGCCGTACACCAGCGCGGCGAGCCCCGGCGACAGCAAGAGCAGCCCGACCGTGTCCAGGCTCTGGCCGGTCTCCCGGTCCTGGTCGGCCGGCAGCAGCCGGATGGCCAGGACCATGGCGAATGCTCCGACCGGGAGGTTGACCAGGAACATCCAGCGCCAGGACAGGCTGCCCACGAGCAGCCCGCCGAGCACCGGCCCGGCTACCGGCGCGAACATCGCGGGGACCGAGATCACGCTCATCATTCGGCCCATGCGCCGCGGGCCGGCCGCCCTGGCGAGCATCGCCTGCCCGACCGGCATCAGCAGTCCACCACCGATTCCCTGCAGGATCCGGAACCCGATGAGGGCCGCCACCGACCAGGCGAGGCCGCACAGGGCAGAGCCCGCGATGAACAGCGCCAGCGCCGTGATCCACATGGTCTTGGCACCGAAGCGGCGCACGGTCCAGCCCGTGAGCGGGATGCTCATCGACAACGCGAGCGTGTAGCCGGTGAGCGTCCACTGGACGGTTGACAGGGAGGTGGCGAAGTCGCGGGCGAGGGTGTTGACCGCGACGTTGACGATCGTGGTATCAAGGATCGTCATGATCGCGCCGGCGACGATCGCGCCGGCCATGCGTTTCAGCTCAGGTTCGATCGCGTGGCTTGGTGCCCGGCTGTCCACGACCGGCCATCTCTTACGCGGACGCGAGCAGCTGGGCGAACTGGTTGGGATTGAAGTAGCTGCGAGTCAGCAGGATCTGGCCGTCGCGGACGCGCAGGACGAGGAGGTTCGGGACGCGGAACGGCTCTCCGTTGGAGACCACCTTGCCGACCAGCTCGTACTCGGCGACGATCACCTCGGGGTCGGTCGTCTTCCATACGACGACGTTCTCGAAGCCGGTGTACTCCACCGGCGACGGCCCACCGCCCCCCGCGTTCATCATCTGGCGGATCGCCTCCCGCCCGTCCAGCCGGCTGGGGGCACCGGGTGGCGCGAACGGCAGCTCGTGCACGCCGTTCTCGGCGTAGAGGTCCACAGTCGCCGGGGCGTCGGTGAGGGTGAGCTCGTGCAGCTTGGCGAGAATCTCGCGCGGAGTCGCGGTTCCGGCGGCGGAACTGGGCATGCGTGTCTCCTCGGTGGGCTCGGGAGGGCTATTATCCGGGGTGGAAACCCCGGATCGAACTATACGGGGTGGGCACCCCGGTTGTATAGATGGTCGCGCCCTGACGTTCAGCCGCCTCCAGACAGTGACGTTCAGTGACGAGGAGCCCGATGGCCGCCGACGACACCGGTAGCGCTGATGCCCTCGTCGCGACGCCGCACGGCCGGCCGATGCGCGCCGACGCCCGGCGCAATCGGGCCAAGCTTCTGGAGGTGGCCCGGCAGGCGTTCGCCGCGGAGGGTCTCTCCGTGCCGGTCGACGAGATAGCGCGCCGGGCCGGCGTCGGCGCGGGCACGATGCACCGGAACTTCCCGACCAAGGAGTCGCTGTTCGAGGCGATCGTGGTGAGCCACGTCGAGACGCTGGTCGGGGAGGCCCAGGCGCTCGAGGAGGCCGCGGACCCCGGCGCCGCGTTCTTCGGTTTCTGCGCGGGGCTGGTCGAGCGCGGGATGGCGAACCGGGCGCTGGCTGAGGTCATGGCTGGCGTGGGGATCGACACCAAGGCCCGCGTCACCGCCGTGGCCGCGCAGCTCGACCGGGCGCTGGAACGGCTGGTCGAACGTGCCCAGGTGACCGGCGCAGTCCGGGCCGACGTCGGGATGGCCGAGGTGCGCGCGCTGCTGAACAGCATCCACGTCGCGGTCGAGCGCGAGAGCGGCGACAACCAGATGGCTCTGCGGATCATGACCGTCATCTGCGACGGCCTGCGCGTCACCGGCCGGCCGCTGGACCCACGCGACGGTCAGCCGCGGGATCACCGAGGGCTGCCCGCCGGCAGATAGCCGGCCACGGTCGCGGTCGCCGAGACCGCCGGAGCCCCGAACGGCGGAATCAAGCGGTCATGGCGCAGCGACGTGCCGAGGAACAGCGCAGTCGGCCGAAGGTCCGTAAACTCGCGGTGTGTCGCCGGCTGCACGACGCCGTCGTGGAGCGGCTCGCCGAGGACTATTCTCCCGAGCAGGTTTCCGAGCGGCTACGGAAGGATTTTCCGGACGATCCGGAGATGCGGGTGTCCCACGAGACGATCTACGAGACGTTGTTCGTGCAGGTGCGGGGCGAGCTGCGAACTCAGCTGACGATCGCGTTGCGGTCGGGGCGGACGGAACGCCGGCCGCGCGGGTCGACCCGACCGAAGCAGGCCTGGATCGCCGGCATGGTCAATATTTCCGAGCATCCGGCCGAGATCGCGGATCGGGCCGTGCCCGGGCACTGGGAGGGTGATTTGATCATTGGTAAGGGTGGGAAGAGCCAGATTCTGACCTTGGTCGAGCGGCAGACCCGGTTCGTGATGCTCTCCCGGGTGCCGTATGACCGTGGTGCGGACCGGGTCGCGATTCTGCTGTCTCAGCTGGTGCGCCGGCTTCCCGAGCA
Organism: Protofrankia symbiont of Coriaria ruscifolia; assembly: GCF_900634745.1. Classification (NCBI taxonomy): domain Bacteria; kingdom Bacillati; phylum Actinomycetota; class Actinomycetes; order Frankiales; family Frankiaceae; genus Protofrankia; species Protofrankia symbiont of Coriaria ruscifolia. The sequence continues at coordinate 7,529 of NZ_CAAAFR010000124.1, read as the reverse complement.
GTTGTTCCGGTCCATCACCTGGGATCAGGGTGTGGAAATGGCCGATCATGCCCGTTTCACCGTCGCGACCGGGATCCCGGTGTATTTCTGCGATCCTCATTCTCCGTGGCAGCGAGGAAGCAACGAGAACACCAATGGTCTGCTCCGTCAGTACTTCCGGAAGGGCACTGATCTGTCCGTCCATACACAGGCTGAACTCGATGCCGTCGCTGACCGTCTTAATCGTCGGCCTCGTCAGACGCTCGACTGGGATAAGCCTGTTGAACGGCTCAACAATCTGATACTATTTCAGGTAGCCTGATGCGCTGACTTCTTGAGACCGCCCCTGACCACCGGGCAGCTTGACGACGTCATCGCGCGCCTGCGAAGGGCCGCGCCAAGCCCCCGCACTGGCGCAACACCTGGCTATTCGCGGCGGGACGGCTGTTCGCCATCCCCCAGAGCCACCAGCACGACGCGATCGTCGACCTCGTGGAGTCCGTGGACGATGCTGCGGAAGATCGTCTCGCCGCGGCAGTGCCGGTCGGGCCCCGGCTCGCACTGGAGATCATCGAGGACGGTATGGTCCGCTCGCTCCCGAAATGGCGCGACCGGCTGATCACCCATGGTCTCCGGGTACTCGACGAGCAGCCCGCAGCGGACATCTCGACCATCACCCGCGGTTTGGTCCGCTTTGCCGACACAGGCGACGACCAGCGCAGTCTGGTCGCGGAGGCCCTGCGCGGCGCCCTCGGAGGCCACGCGATCAGCCGCGACACCGCGGCGAGGCTACAGGCACTGATCCCCTCCATCGCTCATGAAGTAGGCGCAGGCCACAACGTGCAAGGTCTGAGCCATGTGAGAAGGCGACCCGAGATCCCGCTGCCGCCCGACAAGGCCGGAAAGTGGGACGAGTTCGACGACGAGATCGCCACCCATCCGGTACCCAAGACCACGTTGGTCGTTCTGTCACGTGCTGCTGACCTCCTCCGCCAGATCGCGAAACAGGAAACGGCCGGTGAGGATGCCATCGAAGCGATCGTCATCGCGCTCGCCGACGCGGAGGCAGCCAAGGCACTGGCCTCGGCTCTGTCCCACGTGATTCAGCACGAGGCCGTGCTCATGCGCGTCCTGCGCGACGTTGTCCTGCCCACCGTGTACCGCAGGCCGGTTGGCATCAAGCTCCGTTCCTAACCGCGTGGTCGAACCACGGTGCGTTTCCGGCTTGTCGACTTCCCATCCAGGCGGGCAGAGGTTCGTGATCTGCTCGCCGTCGGCCCGAGCGCGGACAGGATGCGCTTCTCGAGCGGCACGACTCGGGCTTCGTCGTCGGCCGTGCCCTGTACGATGCCCGCGCAAAGGTCGATGTGGAACGGCGGCAGATCTACGATGGGCTTCGCGGCCAATGGGTGTCGGCGCTGGTCGCGGCGGGCTATCAGGTGATCGCGGTGAACCCGGTTCAGGCGGCCCGCTACCGGGAGCGGTACTCGACGTCCGGGGCGAAAAGCGACGCCGGCGACGCGCATGCGCTGGCGGACATGGTCCGCACCGACCATCACCAGTTGCGGCCGGTCGCCGGGGACAGTGACCTGGTCGAGGCGGTGAAGGTCACCGCCCGGGCGCACCAGACGCTGATCTGTGACCGCACGCGTCATGTCCAGCGGCTGCGCGCCGCGCTGGTCGAGTCGTTCCCGGCCGCGGTGGCCGTCTTCGACGACCTGGCCGGGGCCGACGCCCTGCACCAGCAGGCCTGACCCCACGCTGGTCGTCGCCGCGGGAGAACGACCCCGAGGCGTTGGACGTCACCGAGGCGTCCCTCGGCCGTGCCCTCGCACTGATCCGGCTCCTGGCGGACGAAGCCGGTGCCCGCGGCCACCGCGTCGACGTGAACAGGAAGACGCTCCACCCGAAGCCGTACCTGCAGGTCCGGTCGGTCCGCCGATACGTATCGCTGCACGAGGAGTATGACGACGTCCCTCACACGCCTACCGAGCAGGAACGCGAGCTGTCACGCAAACACTCCCAATGGCACCTGCCAGCGACCGACAAGATCGCATCTGGCCGACTGCGCCTGCGAATCGCCCGCGCCGGCCAGGGCAACCACGACAGCCAAGGTAACGACGACGGCTGGGCCGACAGCGACACCGCCCGGATCGAGGAACGCATTCCGGAGATCTTCCACGATGTCGAGGTGAGTGTCGCCGTCGACGAGCAGGAACGTCGCGCCGCGGCACGACGACGCGGGGAGTACCTGGCGGACCTGGCACGCGAGGAGGAGGAGGAGGAAGAACGACGCCAGTGGCAGGCCGCACGCGCCGAGGCCTGGCCGAAGGCCCTCGAGGCGGTCCGCAGGCGTACCTTCCGCGACGCCTACGACGCCTGGATCGCCGCCAGCGAGATCCGCGCCTTCGCCGACGCCCTCGAACGGGCAGCCCACCACGACACCGACCAGGTCCACGCTGACAACCGCGCCCGTTGGATCACCTGGGCCCGTGCCACCGCCGACCAGCTCGACCCGACCGCCTTGGCCGGCGTCGACTTCGACGCCCCGCCCACGCCCGATGACCTGCGGCTCTACCTTGACGGCTGGAGCCCCCACGAACCCGTCGAGGAAGTCCGCGGGGAACGCGACGACACGCGCCTCGTTGCTCTACGCCGCCAGACCGACACCTGGCACCACGGCATGCGCGGACACCTCCGCTCGTGACCGCACCACCGGCCAAGATCGTTCCATGCTGCGGTTCAGGGGGTCAGGGGCCCCTTACGCCGGAGTTCGAACGCTCCCCCTGACCCTGCGCGCCGGGTCAGGCTCCTCGTTGCGCGCGGGTCGCGCAACGAGCTGCCGCTCGGGCTGGCTTTTTTGGCGTGGTCGTCTGCTGGCTCCTCCATCGGTGAGACGGGTTCGTCAGGTAGGTGCGCGGCGGCCTCCGCACCCCGGAACTGTCGTCGGCTACTCGTAGAATCGCATGTATGTTCGATCGCATCATGAGGTGGCTACCCGCCCGCGGCGCTCACGTCCACTACGCTGACGGCGTGGCGGAGCCAGGCATCGAGGAGCGGGCAGAGCTCGTCGCGCTGCTTCGACAGCGGCCGCGCGGGCTCACCTGGCTCCAGCTCGCAGGTGCTGTCCTGGAGAACGGGAGTGCCACGGCGGCGCGGGCACAGCTTGCCGCTGAAAGCCTCTTCGGCGACGACGATCACGCCATGCTGCTCGACGAAGCGCGGGACGAGGTCCGTGGCTGGCATGCGGCCGGGCTGGAGTTCCTCTCGATCGTCGACGAGCGCTATCCGGCCCGCGTCCGCGACATCCACGAGGCACCTCCGTTTCTGTTTGCCCGCGGCCGCCTGCTTGTCAACGACAAGGCCGCCTCCGTCGTGGGTTCGCGCAAGGCGTCGGAGCGGGGCCTGAAGATGGCCAGGTCCATCGCTGACGCACTGGTTTCGATGGATCTCACTGTGGTTGCCGGTCTCGCGGCGGGGATCGACACAGCCGCTCACGAGACCACCCTTGCCCGCGGCGGACGCACCGTGGCCGTCATCGGTACTGGGATCAACAGGTGCTACCCAGCCGGCAACCGCAGGCTTCAGGAGCGCATCGCGAAGACGGGGCTGGTGCTGTCGCAGTTCTGGCCGGATGCGCCGCCTCAGCAGCACAACTTCCCGATGCGCAACGCGGTGATGTCCGGCTACGGCATCACCACGATTGTCGTTGAGGCGGGCGAACACAGCGGCGCTCGTATTCAGGCCCGGATGGCGGTGCACCACGGCCGGCCCGTGATCCTGACCGATCTCGTTGTCAACAGCACCGAGTGGGGCAGGGAACTCGTCGGTCGTCCCGACGTCTACGTCGTATCGTCGATCGCCGAGGTGAGGGCCGTGGTCGAACAGCTTGCCGAACGTCCGCGCCGACTGGAAGCGGTTCTCAGCCAGATCACCGTCTGATGGTCACCCGCTCGCCCGCTCTTGACGCACTCCGCGACCTCATCGGCAGCACGGGAAGCCTGTTCCTTCGCAATGCTCGATGGGTGCCCGGAGTTACGTGCAGCATCTGTACGGGGATTCCGAACCCGGGCTACCCCACCTGCTACAGGTGCGCTGAGCGAGCAGGTAGCGCCGGGTTGGCAGATCGCCTCGGATTCGTCACCTACGCGTGGCCGGGGGCGCAGTCGGGGCAGACGATGCACGCTTACAAGCGCGGTGGCGCCACGAGCTATCAGCTGGTCTCGTCTCTTCTGACCTACGCTGTGGTCGCGCGCTGGAACTGCATCGCGGACCGCGCCGGCACACACCCGGACGCCTGGGCCTACGTTCCGTCGCTGTCCGGCCGGCAGGGCACGCATCCGCTCGCACGGGTTGCTTTCCAGGTCATGGGCCGAGTCCCGCATGTGCCCGTGCGGGTGAGTGAGACGGTTGGTGATCCACGGTCGTTCAATCCAGCGCACTTCGTCGTGTCTCCTATCAGCCTCCGCCATGTGCTTCTGCTCGAGGACACCTGGGTCGGCGGAGGGCGTCTGCAGTCGGTGTCCGCCGCCCTCAAGGCAGCGGGTGTTCATCAGGTCACCGGGCTTTCGATGGCGCGATGGCTTGATCCCAACAGAGGGACGACGAAGCCTTTCGTCGAAGGTCTCGGGGAGAACTTCGATCCCAACGTCTGCCCGTACACGGGCGCACACTGCTGAAGAACGGACCGGCTCGTGGACTCGTCAGAAAGTCCCGGTAGGCGGATCTGGTTGATGAACCGGGAAAGTGCCGCACGCTGCCTAGTTCAGGCTGGGTGGGAGGGCGGAGGACACGGCGTTTACCGTCGGGTTTCTGGCTGAGCTGAGAGAATGAGCTCGGCGGAGAGGGTGACCGATGGTGGGGTAATGGTTCGAGTCGCCCCTCGGACACTTTCCTTCGTACATGATCGTTGATGGCTTGGCTTCGGCGATCACTCGGTGTCCTCCCGGTTCGTAGGTGAGTTGCAAGCCGAGCTGAGTGTAGATCTCCGCCTTGTCGGCTGGATCGTGTGGGACTCCAGAATCCGGGTCTCGGCCTGTGAGCTGGCCTTTTACGGTCGACGTGATCGTCTGTGGGAGTGGTCAGGCGGCGTTGCGGTACTCGTTGATCAGCCCGCCGAGGATGCGTGTGCGTCGGACGGTGGATCCCGGCGTCGGGGTGACGGCGGGTGGTGTCGCGTCGGGTGGGTGTTGGTCGAGGGCGCGGTGGGGCCGGTGGGTGTTGACATGTTCGGCGTAGCTGGTGAGGACCGTCGTCAGGTGCCGTTCGGAGACGATCAACAGTCTGTCGGTGCATTCCCGGCGGGCGGTGCCGACCCAGCGTTCCGCGATCGCGTTCGCCTTCGGGCACTGTGGCGATGTGCGCACCACGTCGATACCGGCTCCGGTGAAGGCGGCGTCGAACGAAGCCGTGAACTTCGTGTCGCGGTCACGGATGAGGAACCAGAACCGGTGGCCGTGCTCCTCGAGATCCATCAGCAGGTTCCTGGCCCGTTGGGTGACCCAGGCTGCGGTCGGATGCTTCGTGACCCCGAGGACATGGACGTGGCGGGTGGCGTGTTCGACGACGAAGAACACGTAGATCCGCCGCAGGAACACGGTGTCGACGGTGAAGAAATCGCAGGCCAGCAGACCGGAGGCCTGCGCGGACAGGAACACCCGCCAGGAGCCCTCTGCCCGCCGCGGTGCAGGATCGATGCCGGCACGGCGCAGGATCCGCCAGACGGTGGCGACCCCGACCGGGTAGCCCAGCCCGATCAGTTCTCCCTGGATCCGGCGGTGGCCCCAGGTCGGGTTCTCGCGGGCGAGGCACAGGACCAGCTCGCGGATCTCCCGGCGGACCGGCGGCCGACCGGGGGTCTTGCGCGGGTAGGTCCATTTTCGTGCGAGGAGCTCACGGTGCCAGCGCAACACGGTCGCCGGGGTGACGAAAAACGAACCCTACTGGGCCCGGGGGAGTCGCCGGGACAGGGCTGCGAGGATCACTCGATCCGCCGGCTCCAACGCCGGACGATTCACCTGCCGTCGCAGTACCGCCACCTGGTGCCGCAGGACGAGGAGTTCCACCTCGTTCGCCGTGTCCCCGCGCACGCGGAGCAGCATCAGCCCGAGAGCGTTCCGCGTCAGGGCGTAGAGCAGCGACCACATCATGACCATCCAGCCTGCCCGACACAGACCCCGTCCGGCAGGCAAACGCCCAGGTCACCCGCCCGAATCGGGATTCCGGAGCCCCACACGGTCAGCAACCGATGCCGGAGCGGGAGGCTTGACGTTATGACTGCGTCAATCTATCGTCGATGCATGATCTACCTTACTCCCGCTCTCCGACCTACCGACGATCAGGTGCTCGGCGAGATCGACGGCATGCGGGAGGCGCTGCGGCACCAGATCCAGACCACGCCATCGAAATGGACTGAGGGGCTCCGAAAGTTCCTGACCGCTGATGCCGTCGCAGCCTCGAACTCCATCGAGGGCTTCAAGGTATCCACAACCGACGTCGAGGACCTGATGGATGGCGAGCGAGATGTCGAGGTCTCGGACGAGAACCGCGAGGAGACCCTCGCCTATCAGCGGATGATGACATATATCCAGACGCTCCACGATGCCGAGGACTTCAGCTACAGCAAAGGCCTGTTCAACGCTCTGCACTGGATGTTGCAAGGCCACCGTCACACAGTGCGCAAGCCGGCCGGACAGTGGCGCAGGGGCCCCGTATACGTCACAGACGCCCGCGACCCCAGCATCGCGGCCTATACAGCCCCGGACGCCGATGTCGTCCCGGCGCTGATGAAGGAACTCATCGACTGGCTCAACGCCGACAACGGCACCCATCTGCTGGTGCGAGCAGCTATGGCGCATCTGCACCTTGTCTCCATCCACCCCTGGGCCGACGGGAACGGCCGGATGTCCCGTTCGCTGCAGACGCTCATGATCGCACGCGAAGGCGTCCTCGCCCCAGAGTTCTCGTCCATCGAGGCATGGCTCGGCCGCCCTGGCAATACCTGGGAGTACTACCGCGAACTCGCCGACCGGGGCCCGAAGTACCTTCCCGACCAGGACGTCTCCAGCTGGATCCGCTTCAACCTGACCGCCTACCATCAGCAGGCCCAGACCGTTCAAGGCCGACTCGACCGCTCCGGGCGGGTATGGGGCGCACTCTCCGAATTCGCCGAGAGCACCGGTCTGGACGAGCGAGTGGTCACTGCCCTGCACGACGTGGCCATGGCTGGACGCGTCCGCCGCTCACGCTACGAGCACGCCGAGGGCCTGAGCTTGCAACAGGCGCAACGAGATCTCCGCGACCTCACCACCGCCCAGGTCCTGGAACCGGTCGGTCGAACCCGGGCCCGCTACTACACGGCAGGCCCCCGCTTCCCTCGGCCGGCACTTGACATCGCGCGCACGCCCATGATCTTGAGGAATCCATACACCAGCTGACGAGAACCGCCACATATGTCGAGACGCCGAGGCGGATACCGAGTGTCGCGACGTTACCGAGGCAGAACGGGTCTGTTGTATCCGCAGAATCCTTGGCCAGGCATGGTGGATGGA
>NZ_CAAAFR010000123.1:0-3010 GCF_900634745.1 Protofrankia symbiont of Coriaria ruscifolia | reverse complement strand
CTAGACAGGTATGGGCGGCAGCTCTGCCACCGGGTCAAACCCGACATTGGCATGAGAATCACAGACGACCGGGTGCTCGTCGACGCCTGACCGCAACATCGCAGCCCCGCACCAACCTGACCCAGGTGCGGGGCTGCAGCACGTTCAGGACCGCAACGCATCAACCGGGTCCGTGGGGCTCGCGATCGTCCACCGTCCCAGATCCTCACCGGCATCGGCCAGCACATCCTCGACCACCCGACGAGCATGCCGTGCCGCAGCGTCGAAGCCGGCAGCCTCGACCATCATCGACATGTCCGCATCGCCGGTAGTCAGCGTCACACCCAGCGTCTGATCCGCAACGTTTTCCCGGGCGTAGAACACGTCCACGATCCGGTCGATACGGACGTCAAGGCCATCCAGATTCGAACAAGCAAGATCGAAAATGATCCAGAAGCGTTGCGGAACATCGGTCTTGCCCGCGACAGGCACAGGCATCAGAACGGAGGCTCGGAGCTGTAACCCGCACCTGCAGGGGCCGTCCACGGGTCGGCTGCCGGCGGCGGACCCTGCTGATAGCCCTGCTGCGCCGGGCCCTGGCCGTAACCCTGCGCAGGCTGCTGGCCGTAGCCCTGCTGCGCGGCCTGACCGCCGCTGCCACGCTCCGCCCGCTTCACCGTCGCCGTCGCATACTGCAACGACGGACCGATCTCATCCACGTCCAGCTCGACCACAGTCCGCTTCTCACCCTCACGGGTCTCAAACGACCGCTGCTTCAACCGGCCCTGGACGATCACCCGCATACCCTTCTGCAACGACTCGGCGCAGTGCTCGGCAGCCTGCCGCCAGATCGAGCAGCGCAAGAAGAGCGCCTCCCCGTCGGTCCACTTGTTGGTGGCACGGTCGAGGGTTCGTGGTGTCGACGCCACGGTGAAGCTCGCGACCGCAACGCCATTCGGAGTGAATTTCAGCTCGGGGTCGCTGGTCAGATTGCCAACCACGGTGATTACAGTCTCGCCGGCCATGTCAGATCGCTCCATTCAGGTAGGTTGCAGGCGTCTGCCCGTTCGTATGCCCATTCGCAGTCAGCATCGAAGGCCCCGCGGACTCGACTTCCAGGGTGTCCCATACAACCCCGTGCCGATCGCCCACAGAATGCTTCCGGCGGATCAGCTCGGACGCAATCGTGCTCTGCGTCGGCTGCTTCCCTGCTGCGATCATTTCAGCTTTGATCTCGCGTGCTGCCGGCATCAGATCCGACACATCCATGGCCCGCAACGCCGTGTCGATGATCTGCTTTGCACGTGCTGGCCGCAGCCTGCACAGGCCAGCCGCCAGCTCCTCCAACCTCGTATCCAGCGGGCCGGCCGGCTCCGGTTCTACCGGACGGGTGGCAAGACGGCACAGCTCCTCGAACAGGCGGCGGATGTCAGGGACAACGCCAGACAGGAGCACAACCCGCGTCCAACGGGTCATCCAGGCCAGGCGTCCCCCCATGGCAATCCTGAACATCTCGCGGTGGAGGAGAGGCGAGGCACTCGGCGAGCACGGCCGCCAGGCCGCGCGCAGTCGATCACATGGCGCAGTCCGCCGCCGGCTTCACAGGTGATCGTGCGATCTGACTCTGACTCCGTTGTAGATCTTGTGAAGCGTCAAGCGATAACGCTCTGCAACCGTAAGATTCAGAAAACATCCGTAGGGCCGCCATTACGGGAAAGCGCGGGCGAACGCCGACCCGGGCCGGGGAGCCCGTCTTCCGCACATGGGCCTGTGACCTGCGACAACGGATTACATGATCGAATTACTCAACGCGCTGACCTGCAACGATGCACTCATGTGCGGAGAACGGGGGGGAGCGGAACGCGTGTTGGCAGCGTCAACCGTGTGGTTCCGGTGGTTTGGTTGGGTCCTTTGAGGGCGGCTTGAAGTGGCCCCACACGGGGCTGCCGGCTGGGTATCGGCCCACGACGCTGTCAGCTGAATCAGCAAGGCAGGAGGAGCTGAAGGAGCGCGGCACGTCCCATGGTTCGTGACCGGGCTCGGCGGGATTGTTCTGTAGGTGCTGGACGTGCCGTGGCGTTCATGGTGTCAGCGCCGAATAGGCGGGTGCGGGGGTGCCGGTGCGGGTGACGTGTGCGGTTGCGGTGGACACGCCCAGGCGTAGCGCGGTGGAGATGTCGTCGGGGTGCTGGGTCAGGCTGGTCAGGTAGCCGGCGGAGAACGCCGCGCCGACGCCGTAGGTGTGGCCGACGGGCACGCTCGGGGCGGGGGCGTGGTGCTGGGTGCTGGTCGGGCTGTGGACGGCGACGGCGCCGGCCGGGCCGCAGGTGACCACGACGGTGTCGGTGGGTAGGCGGGTGGCCAGGGTGCGGGCGAACACCGTGGCGCGTGGCAGGGAGGTACGCAGACTCGTCTGGATCATAGTCGGGCGGGTGTGCTGGGCGGCGGCGATCAGGTCGGGGTGGGGTGGGTCGCCGCCGAGGTTGAGCACGATCTGCGGGCGGTCACGGTCGGCGAGGGTGCGCAGGATCTGGGCGGTGGCAGTGGCCATGTGGTGGTAGCCGTCCAGGTAGATCAGGGGCGTGTGGGTCAGCAGGGTGAGGTCGGTGGCGGGGAGCAGGGCAGTGGCGCCGGCGAGGTGGGCGAATGTGGTGCGGGTGCCGGCCTGGTCGGTGATGACGGTCAGGTGGGGGGTGGGCAGCCCGGACCAGGTCGGGATGCGGTGGGTGATCCCGGCGGCGGTCAGCCGGTGCAGGAGGGCGTTGCCGTCGGTGTCGTCCCCGACCGGATTGGTGATCAGCCCGGTGCGCAGGCCTAGGAGGCGGGCGATCTGGGCTACGAGTGGGCCGTCGGCGGCCAGGGCGGTGCGGCGTTCGGTGGCCTCGATGTCGCGGTCGGCCGCCGGGTAACGGGGAACGGTGAGGATCTGGGCGACGGCCAGGTAGCTGACGCACACCAGATCCACCGGGTTCGACGGTGGGCGGGTGGGGTCGGGTGTGGCCGTGGTGCGCGGCTGTGCGGTGGTATCGAC
>NZ_CAAAFR010000122.1:0-2654 GCF_900634745.1 Protofrankia symbiont of Coriaria ruscifolia | reverse complement strand
CCTCTATTGCGGTTGCGGTGATTGGGATCGGGTGCCGTCTTGCTGGCGGTGTTGATTCCGCGGCGTCGCTGTGGGGTTTTCTCCGTGACGGTCGTGACGCGGTCACCGATGTGCCGTCAGAACGATGGAGTGAGCAGACACTCGAAGCGTTGCAGTCGGAGACCGGTCGGAACGTGCTGTGGCGTGGCGGGTTTGTGCCGGGCGACGTCGGTGCTTTCGATCCGGAGTTCTTCGGTATCAACCCGGCCGAGGCGGAGTTGATCGATCCTCAGCATCGGCTGCTGTTGGAGACTGCGTGGGAGGCGTGCGAGCACGCCGGATTGCCGACCGATGACCTGGTGGGAAGCCGCACCGGTGTGTTCGTCGGCATGTCCAACCCGGACCATGCGGCCTACGCGCATCAGCTCCCGGCCGGCGGGGGCCCCTACTCTGTGACCGGTAACCAGGCCGGACCGGCGTCCGGTCGGATATCGCATATCTTGGGTTTGCGCGGTCCCAGCATGACCGTGGACACGTCGTGTTCGACGGGGTTGGTCACCACGCACCTGGCATGTCAAAGCCTTCAACGAAACGAGTGTGACCTCGCGCTCGCTGGCGCGGTCAACCTGCTGCTCAGCCCCCGCACGTTCATGGCCTATACCGAGTTGGGAGTGCTGTCGCCCACCGGGCGATGCCACAGCTTCGACGAACGAGCGGACGGCTACGTTCGGGCCGAGGGGTGCGTGGTCCTCGTGCTCAAACGTCTCGACGACGCGATGCGTGACCAGGACCGCGTGCTCGCCGTGCTGCGGGGGGTGGCGGTCAATCATGACGGGAAGACGTCCCGGTTCACGGTGCCTTCGCGGCAAGCGCAGGAAGAGGTGTTCCGTGCCGTCCTGGATATTGCCGGTGTCGATCCGGCAGATGTTGGAATGATCGAAGCGCACGGCACGGGAACCATCGTTGGCGATCCGATCGAGTTCCGTTCCCTGGCCGCTGTCTACGGAACGGGACGAGACCGGTGCGCACTGGGTTCGGCCAAGACGAACTTCGGCCACACCGAATCCGCCGCGGGCCTGGTGGGGCTGCTCAAAGCCGTCTTGGCGGTGCACCACGGTGAGGTTCCGGCATCCCTGCATTTCCGACGGTGGAACCCCGCCATCGACCCGTCCGGCACCAGGCTGTTCGTTCCGACCGCCACGACGCCGTGGCCGGTCACCGGTGGTCCGCGGCTCGCGGCCGTGTCCTCCTACGGTGTGGGCGGGACCAACGCGCACGCCATCGTGGAGGAACCGCCGGCTCCCAGCCCCCCGGTCGCGTCGACGTCGTCCAGCAGCAGGGACGATTCTCTCCGCACGTTCCTGCTGTCGGCACGATCAGAAACCGCGCTGGGGCGTTCCGCTGTCAGGCTCGCCGACTGGCTCCTCGACGCCGGGACGGGGACACCGTTGAAGGATGTCGCGCACACACTTGCGGTCCGCCGCTCGCATGGCCCCGAGAGACTGGCGGTCGTCGCTCGCTCCCGGGACGAGCTCGTCCACCGCCTGCGCGCGTATGCCGACGGGGCACATCCCCGTCCTGAAGGCGTGGTCAACGATTATGTCCACGCCGAGCGCGCAACGGGGCCGGTGTGGGTGTTCAGCGGCCACGGCTCGCAGTGGCCCGGTATGGGGCGAGACCTGTTCGCCGCCGAACCCGTGTTCGCCGACACGATCGCGGAGCTCGACCCCCTGATTCGCGCCGAGTCGGGGTTCTCGCCGGAAGAGGTGCTGCGGGCCGGTGACGAGGTGACCCGAATCGACCAGGTACAGCCTTTGATCTTCGCGGTGCAGGTCGCTCTGGCGCGCACCCTGCAATCCCACGGCATCCACCCCGCCGCCGTCGTGGGACACTCCATGGGAGAGATCGCCGCCGCCGTGACCGCGGGGGCGCTGACCATGGAAGACGGTATCCGCGTCATCTGCCGTCGGTCCCGGCTGTGCGTTCCCGCCGCCGAAGCCCGCGTTACGGCGATGGCGGTCGTCGAACTGGATGCGGCCACGGTCCGGGCAGAGATCGACCATCTTCCCGACGTGGATGTCGCGGTCTTCGCCGCACCCCGGTCCACCGTGATCGGCGGTACCCGGGTCGCAGTCGAACAGCTGGTCGAAAGTTGGACATCTCGTGACGTTCCCACACGGATGATCGCTGTCGATGTCGCCTCGCACTGCACCTTGATCCGTCCAGTCGCCGACGCGCTGACCGCTGCGCTCAGCGACATACGGCCCGGGCAGCCGACGATCCGTTTCTACACCACGGTTCTGTCTGATCCGCGGCAGACACCCACGTTCGACGCCGCCTACTGGGGCGAGAACATGCGCTGCCCGGTTCGGGCGGTGGATGCCACGAGGGCCATCGTCAACGACGGACACCAGTTTTTCCAGGAGATCTCTCCGCATCCGGTGGCGGTCCATCCGCTTACCCTGACCCTAAGGGCAGTCGGGGCGTCGGAGGCCACGGCTGTGCCGACCATGGATAACAGGCACGATCAGGCCACAGCCGTACGGACGAGCATCGCGGCGCTTCATTGCGCCGGGCTCGACGTGGAGTGGCGGCGGTGGCACGGCGACGGAGCCCTGGTGGACGTGCCGCCTACAACATGGGACAGACACACCTACCTGATCAAACCACTCAGG
>NZ_CAAAFR010000121.1:0-25579 GCF_900634745.1 Protofrankia symbiont of Coriaria ruscifolia | reverse complement strand
ACGGCCCATCGCGTGCAGCGCCCCGGTGATCGCGAGGTAGGAGATGTCGTGCCCGGCGGTCGGCGACAGCGGGCCGTCCTGACCCCAGCCGGTCATCCGGCCGTAGATCAGGCGGGGATTACGGGCCCAGCATGTCTCCGGGCCGACCCCGAGACGTTCGGTGACCCCTGGCCGGTAGCCCTCGATCAGCACGTCCGCCCGCTCGACGAGGTCCAGCACCGCCCGCACGCCCTCGGGGGAGCGCAGGTTGATGGCCACTGAGCGGCGGCTGCGGCGCAGCACGTCCAGCTCCGGCGGCACGATGCTGCCCGACTCGTCCGGACGATCCACCCTGAGCACGTCGGCACCCAGGTCGGCGAGCAGCATCGCAGCGAAGGGTCCCGGGCCGATTCCGGCGAGTTCGACGACGCGTAACCCCGCCAGCGGGCCGGTCGGGCCCGTAGGCGTCGCCGTGCCAGCGGGCGTCGCGTTATCGGTCATCCTGTCTCCGGCCTCAGCTGGGTGGGGAGCCGATCGCGGCTCGTGAGCCTCAGCCTAACCAGGTAGGGAACGTCGCTAATCTGATGACAGATTCCGCCATGGGTGCTACGGCGCCGGATATGACGGCCTGGTAGCGCGTGGAAGCAGTCATGGTCGCGCGCTCACAGGCCAACTGGATCTTGCGGGAGCGATCAGGTGATTCTCTTCCGCAGGTAGGCGCTGATCCACCTGGAGAAGGAGCATGTGGCCCGGCTCGGCGTCGACGCGCCCGGTGCAGGCGCTCCGGATCGAGTAGGCGTTGCGGGTCGAGCAGGAGCGTCGGGTCGAGCGGGTCTGGCCCGGAGGCGATCCGACCATGCCGGGGAGGGCTCCCGGAGTGCGTCCCCGGCGGAAAAGACGGGTCCGGCGGCGCGAGGACTTCCTTTCGGCACCAAGTGCCATTACTGTGACTCGGCACCGGGTGCCATTACTGCGATCCCGCGCACGAATCACTCCAACGACAAGGGAGCAGCCATGGGTGACCACGCAGGCCAGACGTTGGTCGGTGTCGACGAGGATGCGGCCGTCACAGTGCAGGCCGATACCGTCGACACCGTCGACGGTATCGAGACGGAGTTCCTCGTCGAGGACGTCTCCATCGACGGGATGTGCGGGGTCTACTAGACCGCGCACGCCGCATGACCGAGCCCACGGCGGCGGCGCGGGCCGTCCCCGACTTCGCCCTCGACGCCCCCTGGCAGCTGCATCCCCAGGTCTCGGTACGGCCAGAGCCCTTCGGGGCTCTGGTCTACCACTTCGGGACGCGCAGGCTGTCCTTTCTCAAGGACCCGATGCTGCTGCGCCTGGTCCAGGCGCTGCCGGAACATACCTGCGCGCGGGACGCCGCCACGGCGGTCGGTCTCACCGAGGCCGACCTGCCGCGGTACCACCGCGCCCTTGCCACGCTGGCGGCATCCGCCATGCTCGTCGAAAGGAGCTCGCCGTGAACGTCGCCGCGGCGCCGGCCCGCCTGGTCGACCACTTCCAGCACGGCCTGGCCGCCCCGATCTGCCTGACCTGGGAACTCACCTACGCCTGCAACCTGGCCTGCGTGCACTGCCTGTCCAGCTCGGGGCGGCGCGACCCGCGCGAGCTGACGACCGCGCAGTGCAAGGCGGTCATCGACGAGCTCGAGCGCATGCAGGTCTTCTACGTCAACATCGGCGGCGGGGAACCGACCGTCCGTCCGGACTTCTGGGAGATCGTCGACTACGCGACCGCCCACCACGTCGGCGTGAAGTTCTCCACCAACGGGGTGCGCATCACCCCGCAGGTCGCCGCCCGGCTCGCCGGCAGCGACTACATCGACGTGCAGATCTCGCTGGACGGCGCCAGCCCAGAGGTCAACGACGCGGTACGCGGTGAGGGTTCCCACGCCACCGCCGTGCGCGCCATGCAGAACCTGGCCGACGCCGGCTTCGCGGGATTCAAGCTGTCCGTCGTCGTCACCCGGCACAACGTCGGCCAGCTCGACGAGTTCAAGGCCATCGCCGACCGGTACGGCGCCCAGCTGCGGCTGACCCGGCTGCGCCCGTCCGGCCGCGGCGCCGACGTCTGGGACGACCTGCATCCCACCGCCGGCCAGCAGCGTGAGCTCTACGACTGGCTCGTAGCCCATGGCGAGCAGGTGCTCACCGGCGACTCCTTCTTCCACCTGTCCGCCTACGGCCAGGAGCTGCCCGGGCTGAACCTGTGCGGTGCCGGCCGGGTGGTCTGCCTGATCGATCCGATCGGGGACGTCTACGCCTGCCCGTTCGCCATCCACGACTCCTTCCTCGCCGGCAACGTCCGCGAGCCCGGCGGCTTCCAGCGGATCTGGCGCTCCTCGGAACTGTTCACCGAGCTGCGGGCGCCGCAGAGCGGGGGTGCGTGCACCTCCTGCGCGCATTTCGACTCCTGCCGGGGCGGCTGCATGGCCGCCAAGTTCTTCACCGGCCTTCCCCTGGACGGCCCGGATCCCGAGTGCGTCCAGGGTTACGGAGTCGACGCCTTGCTGGCCCGCGGTGAGGCCAGCGTCCCGAAACCCTCCGGCGACCATTCCCGCGGTGCTGCTCCCAGTGGTGCTGCTCCCAACGGTGGTACTCCGAAGACGCCCCGCCGCAGTGGGCCGGGGCCAGTTCCGGTGGTCATCGGCCGCGCGCCGGTGAGCGCCTGCCAGCAGGACCCGCTGGCCGGGTTTGCGCCCGCGGGGCACTGACCATGCCCACCCCGCGTCTGGTCGACCCGTTGGTGCTGGGGGCGCGGTGCGCTCCGTCCCGGGTGCTGTTCGGACCGCACGAGACCAACCTCGGTCACCGGCGCTCCTTAAGCCCCCGGCACGTCGCCTACTACGCCCGCCGGGCGGCGGGCGGTGCCGGCATCGTCGTCACCGAGACGGCGTCGGTCACCGGCGACGACTGGCCCTACGAGCGGGCGCCGCTGGCCGCCGACTGCAGGCCCGGCTGGTCGGCGGTGCTCGACGCCTGCCGGCCGCACGGCACCCTCGTGCTCGCCGGGCTGGGCCATGCCGGTGGGCAGGGCTCGAGCGCGTTCTCCCAGTCGGTGATGTGGGCGCCGTCACCGGTGGCCGACGCGGGTAGCCGCGAACTGCCCGCGGAGATGGAGCAGACCGAGATCGACGCGGTCGTCGAGGGTTTCGCCGCCGCGGCCCGGCTGGCCGCGGCGGCTGGTACCGACGGCGTCGAAATCGACGCCGGGGTCGTCTCCCTGCTGCGCCAGTTCCACTCCGGGCTGACCAACCAGCGAGGGGACGGCTACGGCACCGATCGGCTGCGCCTGACCCGCGAGGTGCTCGCCGCGGTACGCGGCGCGCTGGGGGCCGACCGGATCCTCGCGCTGCGGCTGTCCTGCGACGAGCTCGCGCCCTGGGCCGGGGTGACCCCCGAGCATGCGGCCGAGCAGGTCGCCGCCCTCGCCGGCGACATCGACCTGCTCGTCGTGGTGCGCGGCGGTCCCTTCTCCGCCTCGGCCTACCGGCCCACCGCCCACACGCCGCCGGCGTTCAACCTGGAGCTGTGCCGGCAGATGCGGGCCAGCGCCGCCGGGCGCGTCCCCGTGGTGCTGCAGGGCAGCGTCGTGGACGTGGCGGTGGCCGAGGCTGCCCTGGCCGGCGGTGTCGCCGACATGGTCGAGATGACCCGGGCGCAGATCGCCGAGCCCGACCTGGTGCGCCTCGTGCGCGCGGGGACGGCCGAACAGGCGCGGCCCTGCATCCTGTGCAATCAGGCCTGCCGGGTGCGTGACAACCGCAATCCGATCGTGAGCTGTGTCGGTGAGCCGTACAGCGGCTACGAGACCGCCGGGGAAACCGTCGCGGGCACCGACCCGCGGGCCCGCGACGTGCTGGTGGTCGGCGGTGGACCCGCCGGGCTGGAGTCCGCCCGGGTGCTGGCGCTGCGCGGGCACCGGGTCCGGCTGGCCGAACGCACCGGCGCGCTCGGCGGGGCGCTGCGGGCCGCCTCGGTCGGCCCCGGCCGGACCCGGCTGGCCCTGCTCACCGACTGGCTGGAAGCGCAGTGCCGCCGGCTGGGCGTGCAGGTCGACCTCGGTGTCGAGGTGACCGTCGACGATCTCGACACGGCCGCGGCGGACGGCTGGGACGTCGTGCTCGCCACGGGCTCCCGGCCCGTGCCCCGCTGCTACGGACCGGCCGATGCCGATGCCGATGCCGATGCCGATGCCGATGGCGGTGGCGGCGAGGGCGGGGGCCGTCCCGACATCGACAGGACGACTGCCGATGGTGCCGGGGCCGGCGAGAGTGGCAGCGGCGCCGCCGAGGGTCGTCCCGACATCGGCGGGACGATTGTGCTCGACGTGCTCGACGTGCTGCGCGGCGGTCTGGACGCCGTTCCCCCCGGGCCGGTGTTCGTCCACGATCCGGTCGGGGGACCGGTGGCGATCGGGCTCGCCGAATGGCTCGCCGGTGCCGGGCGTGAAGTGGCCCTGGGCACGCCCGACACCGTGGCGGGCACCTTGCTGTCCCTCCCCGGTGATCTCGCGCCGGCCAACACCCGGCTCCAGCGGGCGGGTGTGCGCCGCCAGCTGCGGGTGCTGCTGCGGTCGGTCGGCGGTGGGCGGGTCGTGCTGGAGGACGTCTGGACGGGTGAGCGCCGTGTGCTGCCGTGTGCGGTGCTCGTCGACTGCGGTCACCGCCTCCCCGAGGAGACCCTGTACACGGCCCGTCCGGGCACGCCCCGGGCCGGCGACTGCGTGGCGCCGCGGACGGTCCTCGAAGCGGTTCTGGAGGGCCGCCGGCGGGCACTTGAGGTCGGGGCGGGGCATACGAGCCTCCCGGCGGCCTGGCCGCCGGCCGCCGCACACCGAGGGCCGCCGGCCGCGGCACACCGAGGTTAGCGCCGGCAGGCCGGCGATCCGTATCCGCCGGTACACCGGTGATCCCCGTATGCCGGCGCGCCAGCACTCCGCACACAGGAACAACCCGTCCACAGGAAGGCGACATGAGTGCCACCAGCCGCTATCGGCACCTGTTCAGCCCGCTGCGCATCGGTCCGATTACGGTTGATAACCGCGTGGTCTTCTCGGCGCACCTGACCAACTACGCGCAGGACGGTCTGCCCTCCGAGCAGCACGCGGCCTACTACGCGGCCAGGGCTGCGGGCGGCGCGGGGATGATCATCACCGAGGAGCACTCGACGCATCCCACGGACTGGCCGTACGAGAAGCTCATCCACGGGTTCAATCCGGAGGTGATCCCCGGCTACCGGCGGATCACCGATGCGGTGCACGCGCACGGCGTGCCGATCCTCGCCCAGATCAACCACAACGGCGGCCAGGCGTCGTCGATGTACTCGCGGTTGCCGGTGTGGGCACCCAGCCCGGTGCCCGACCCGCTGTTCCGCGAGGTGCCCAAGGCCGTCGAGCCGCACGAGTTACAGGAAGTGATCGCCGGCTACGGGCTGGTCGCCGCGCACTGCGTCGCCGGGGGGTTCGACGGCATCGAGCTGCAGTGCTCCCACTCGTCCATCGTGCGCGGGTTCCTCTCCCCGGCGACCAACCGGCGCACCGACGCCTACGGGGGAACGCTCGCCAACCGGGCCCGCCTGCTGCTGGAGATCGTGGACGTGGTCCGCGAGGCCATCGGCCCGCGGCACGCCCTCGGCGTGCGTATCTGCGGCGACGAGCTGATCGAGGGCGGAACGACGATCGAGGAAGCCGTCGCCGTTGCCCGGCTGGTGGACGCCACCGGAAAGGTCGACTACATCAACACCTCGATCGGGGTCGCCACCGCGACGCTTTACATGATCGAGGCGAGCATGCAGGTGCCGCCGGGCTACGCGATGTTCATTCCGAGCGCGATCCGGCAGGTGGTGAGCATCCCCGTCGTCGGTGTCGGCCGGTTCAAGGACCCCCTGCAGGCGGACCGGGCCCTGGCCGCGGGACACGCCGACCTCATCGGGGTGGTGCGCGGGCAGATCGCCGACCCCGACTTCGTGGCCAAGGCCCGCGCCGGCCACGCCACCGAGATCCGTACCTGCCTGTCCTGCAACCAGGAATGTGTGGGACGGATGGGGCTCAACCGGTGGCTGGGCTGCATCGAGAATCCGCGTACCGGCCGGGAGTCGGTGCCGCTGCCGGCGCCGCGCCGCCGCGGGCAGCGGGTCCACGTCGTCGGCGGCGGTCCCGGCGGCATGCAGGCCGCTGTCACCGCCGCCCAGCGCGGGCACCACGTCACCCTGTTCGAACGGTCGCCGCGGTTGGGCGGCCAGGTGCCGGTGGCGGCCGCCGTGCCGAGCCGAGCCGAGTTCCTCGACATCGCGCGCAACCTGATCGCGCACGTGCAGCGGATCGGCGTCGAGGTGAGGACCGCGACCGAGGTGGACGCGGACTTCCTGCGTTCCCAGGCTCCGGACGCGGTGGTGCTGGCGACGGGCGCCCGCCCGAACCCCCCGTGGTGGGCGGCGGGGCATCCCCGGGTCGTGGACGTGCGTGACGTGCTGGAGGGACGGGCGGATCCGGCGGGAAGCGTCGTGGTCGTCGACGAACTGGGATTCCACCAGGCCACCTCCACCGCGGAGCTGCTGGCCGACCGGGGATGCCAGGTCGAGGTCGTCACCAACGGCATGGTCGTGGGGCAGGATCTCGGCGTGACCCTGGACCTGGAGACCTGGAACGTCAAGGCCGCGGCCAGAGGCATCGTCCAGAGCACCGACCTGGTGCCGATGGGGGTGACATCCGGTGCGGACGGCGGTGTGGTGCTCGCCCTGCAGCACCATCCCACCGGCACCGACATCCACCGCGCCGTGGACTGGGTGGTGTGCGCCGTCCAGCAACAGCCGGAGGACACGCTGTGGCGCAGCCTGCGCGGGGACGCGGGTGCGCTCCCGTTCCCCGTCCATCGGGTGGGTGACTGCCTGGCGCCCCGGCGGGCGCACGCGGCGGTCGTCGAGGGCCAGCGCGTGGCGGTGTCGCTGTGAGCGTAGGAGGGCGTGAGCGTAGTGGTCGTCCGAGGGACGAGGAGGGCCGCGTAGGGAACGGCCGACGGAGCGATCCGGGGGCTGTGAGTGTAGGAGGGCGTGAGCGTAGTGGTCGTCCGAGGGACGAGGAGGGCCGCGTAGGGAACGGCCGACGGAGCGATCCGGGGGCTGTGAGTGTAGGAGGGCGTGAGTTCCTTCCGGGAGGGGCGGCGCTTGCCCTGGTGGTGGCACGGGGCGGGGTCCTGCCGTTGGGTGCGCAGGAGAGCATCGCCGAGGCCGGTGGGCAGGTGCTGGTCATCGGTGGCGGGGCCAAAGCGGCGGCGCAGTCGGTCACGGGCGCGTCGGCGCTGTGGTGGAGCGACACCGGTCCCGGGCTGCGCGTCGGCGCGGTCGCCCGGGTGCTGGCCGACGTGCTCGCCGACGTGCCGCTGCTGTTGCTGCCGGCGTCCCCGGACGGCCGTGACCTGGCACCAAGGCTGGCCGCCGAACTCGACCGTCCGCTGCTTGCCGGCGCAGTCTCGGTCCGCCGTGATGGCGCCGTGGTGCGGGCGGAGCTGTCGAGGGTGGACGGCCGGCTGCTGCTCACGGTCGAGTGTGCGCAGCCCGCAGTGGCGACCCTGCTGCCGGGCGTGCGCACCGTGTCCGCGGTCGGGCACCAGCCCGACCCGTGTGAGGTGACGCTTCCGGCCCTGCCGCCGCAGGTGTGGGACGTCGACGTCGTCGAGGTGGTCGAACCGGACCCGGCGACGATGGACCTCGGCGAGGCCGGTCGGGTTGTCGGCGGCGGCGCGGGGCTGGTGCCCGCCGGAGCCGGTGGGGATCAGGCGCGGGCGTTGTTCGACCTGCTGGCAGGTGTGTCGGCGGCGCTCGGCGCCTCGGCGGGGGCGACCCGGGTCGCCACCGACGCCGGCTGGATCGGCTATGACCGCCAGATCGGCACGACCGGTGTCACGGTCGGCCCCGAGCTGTACGTCGCGTTCGGGATCTCCGGTGCGAGCCAGCATGTCGGGGGTCTGGGGTCGCCCCGGCACGTGGTGAGCGTCAACGTCGACCCGTCCTGTCCGATGACTGCCATGGCCGACCTCGGCCTGGTCACCGACGCCCGTGACCTGCTGGTGGAGCTGGCCCGGCGATTCGGCGTCACCGTTGCCGAGGAGGTCCGGCCGTGACGGCAACGCCCGCACAATCCGCATCGTCCTTACAGCCCGCACCGTCCTTCGACGCGGTCGTCGTCGGCGCCGGCCCCGCGGGGTCGGCCGCCGCGCTCGAGCTGGCCCGGGCGGGAAAGTCCGTCGTGCTCCTTGAGCGGGGGCCGTTTCCCGGGGCGAAGAACGTCTACGGCGGTGTGATCTACGGTCGCATCCTGGACGAGGTCCTCCCCTCCTGGTGGGAGGAGGTCCCGGTCGAGCGCTGGGTGGTGCGGCGGTCGACGATGATGATGACACCGACGCGGTCGCTGTCCATCGACTACCGCAGCCAGGCGTGGGGCGCCGCCCCCTACAACGGGATGACCACCTACCGGGCGGACTTCGACAGCTGGCTGGCGGGCAAGGCCGTGGCCGCGGGCGCGCGGCTGATCACCTCGACCGTGGCCACCGGGTTGCTGCGCGACGCCGCCGGCCGCGTCGTCGGTGTGCGCACCGACCGGGAGGACGGAGACCTGCGCGCGAAGGTCGTGATCGCCTGTGACGGGGTGAACTCGTTCCTGGCGAAGGAGGCCGGCCTGCTGCCGCCGGCCGACGCGGCGCACCACACCCTCGGCGTCAAGGAAGTGCTGTCGCTGCCGGAAGAGGTGATCGACGAACGTTTCGGGGTGCGGCGCGCCGAAGGCGTGGACATCGAGATGCTCGGCTGCACCCGCGGGATCCCCGGCGGAGGCTTCCTCTACACCAACGCGGACACGGTCAGCGTCGGCGTGGTGCTGTCCCTGCCCCAGCTGGCAGCCGCGAAGGTACGTCCCGAGGAGATCGTCGCCGACGTCAAGACGCACCCGTCCATCGCGCCGTATCTGCGCGGGGCGACGGTCAAGGAGTACTCCGCCCATCTGATCCCCGAAGGGGGCTACGACGCGATGCCGCGGCTGCACGCCGACGGGCTTCTGCTTGCCGGTGACGCCGCCGGCATGACGCTTGCCGCCGGCATCTGGCTGGAAGGAGTCAACTTCGCCATCGGCTCGGGGCTGGCGGCGGGTCGGGCCGCGGCTCGGGCGGTCACCGCGGGTGACGTGTCGTCGGCCGGGCTCGCCTCCTACCGGTCCGACCTGGACAGCCAGTTCGTGCTGGCCGACCACAGGAGGTTGCGTGGCGCGCCCGAGGTGATCCTGTCCGAACGGATCCAGCAGCGGTATCCCGGCCTGATCACCGACATCGCCGAAGGGGTGTTCACCGTGACGAACCCGACGCCCAAGCCCGGGATCACCCGGCTGCTCCGGCGGGCGGCGAAGCGTAACGGCGTGAGCCTGTGGGAACTGGCCGCCGACGCCGTCCGGATCGGCAGGGTGTTCCGATGAGCCTCATCAGGGGTCGCCGCCGCAGGGCCGGGCAGGCGGGTCCGGCGGGTCCGGCGGGTCCGACGGGTCCGGCAGCCACGGCCGGCTCGGCCGGTATGACCGGGGCCGCCACGGACGAACGCTGGAACGACATCTCCTTCGAGGACCGGATGGCCACCGTCGACTTCCGGGTCGGCGAACGGGCCCACATCGTGGTCGACTCCGACGTCTGCCGCTCGTGCACCACGAAGGCGTGCGTGACCGCCTGCCCGGCCAACCTGTTCGCCCCGACCGCCGACGGCGGCATCCTGTTCAACTACGAGCAGTGCTTCGAGTGTGGGACGTGCTACATGGTCTGCAACGGTGAGAACGCGATCAGATGGACTTATCCGGACGGCGGGCAGGGCGTCGTCTTCCGGCGGGGGTGACGGCCATGACGTCGCAGCCGTCCGGGTCGGCGGGGTCACCGCTTGTCGTCGTGTGCCTGCGCCACACCGATCTGCGGCCGGAGGTCGACCCACTGACCGGGGTCGTCACCCGGGACCCGCGCGGTGCCGGGATCTGCCCGGCCGAGCAGGCTGCTTTCGAGCACGCGCTACGGATCGCCGACGCCTGGGATGGGTCGGTGCTGGCCGTGGCCGCCGGCCCGGTCGCCGCCGAGGAGACGCTGCGCGGCGCGATCGCGCTCGGCGCGCGGGTGCTGCGGGTCCCGTGGCCGGTGCCGGTGCCGGGGGCGCACACCGGTGATCCGCATCGTGGTGACGATCCACGTCATGCCGGTGAGCCGCTCGGGTCGGCGCAACATTACCTCGACGATCTAGGCCGGGACGAGCGTGCCCTGGCCCGCAGCCTCCTTGCCGCGATCCGTATCGTGGGGGAGCCGGCGCTGGTGCTCTGCGGCGACAGGTCCCCGGACCGGGGCACGGGCGCACTGCCCGCGCTGCTGGCGCACGAACTTGGCGCCGCCCAGGCGCTCGGGCTGGTCGACCTGCGCGTCGACGGCGGCCTGCTGCTGGCCGAGCGCCGCCTCGACGGCGGTCGGCGGGAACGGCTGCGGGTGTGCCCTCCGGCGGTGTGCTCTGTCGAGGGTGCTGGTGTCCGGCTGCGGCGAGCCTCCCTGCCGGCGACGCTGGCGGCGCAGCGGGCCGAGATACCTGTCGCGGAAGCCGTCGCCGCCCATGCCGGCGCTTCGGAGGCTGCCGTCACGGTCCGCTCGGCACGTCCGTTCCGGCCGCGAACCAGGGTCGTGCCACCGCCGGAGGGCGCCGCTGCCCGGCAGCGCCTGATGGAGCTGACCGGCGTGCTGGTCGCGCACGAACCGCCCACCATCGTTGGGCCCGTGGACGCCGCCGGTGCGGCGGACGCGCTGCTGGCCTTCCTGGAACGCAACGGCTATCTCAGCGATCGGCCCTCCGACGGGTCGTAGCCGCTACCGTCAGCGGTGGGTGCCCAGCATCCGCGGCACCGGCGCCGTCGTATCCGCGGAGGTTAGACGTTGAAGACCGTCAACCGTCAGATCCGTCTTGCCACCCGTCCGGTGGGCCTGCCCAGGCCCGGCGACTGGGAGCAGGTCGAGGAGCCGGTCCCCTCGCCCGGCGAGGGGGAGTTCCTCGTCGAGCTCTGCTACCTCTCCCTCGACCCCGCCATGCGGGGCTGGATGAACGAGGCGCGCTCCTATGTCCGGCCGGTGGCGTTGGGGGAGGTCATGCGCGCCTTCGGAGCCGGCCGTGTCGTCCTCTCCAACCACCCCGGTTTTGCCGTGGGTGACCATGTCACCGGGCTCTTCGGCGTCCAGGAGTACGCCGTCTCCGACGGGCAGGGCGTCGTCACGGTCGACCCCGGCCGGGCGCCGCTGCCGACCTACCTTGGCGCGCTCGGGATGCCAGGCCTGACCGCCTACTTCGGGCTGCTCGACGTCGGCCGTCCTCGACCGGGCGACACCGTGGTGGTCTCGGGAGCCGCCGGTGCTGTCGGCAGCGTGGCGGGGCAGATCGCCAAACGCCTGGAATGCCGTGTCGTCGGTATCGCCGGTGGCGTGCAGAAGTGCGGCTGGCTGGTCGACGAGCTCGGTTTCGACGCCGCCGTCGACTACAAATCGCAGGACGTCCAGGGCGCGCTGCGCAAGTACGCTCCGGACGGTGTCGACGTCTACTTCGACAACGTGGGCGGGGACATCCTCGACGATGTCCTCACCCACCTGGCCCGCGGCGCGCGCGTGGTCATCTGCGGCGCCATCTCGCAGTACAACGCGACCACACAGGTCAGGGGGCCGCGAAACTACCGGTCGCTGTTGATCCAGCGCGCGTCCATGACGGGGATGCTCGTCTCCGACTACGCCGACCGCTACCCGGCGGCAACGGCGGACCTGGCCGCCTGGCTGGCGGACGGCTCGCTGCGGCCGCGTGAGGACGTGGTCCCCGGCGGAATCGGGCGTTTTCCCGAAGCACTGCTCATGCTCTTCGCCGGCAGGAACACCGGCAAGCTCGTACTCGAGATCACCGGGTCCTGACACCTGCCGGCTGGACAGGGCCTGTCTGTCTGCGGAGCCCGTTGCGGCGACAGGGCCCGTTGGCGGGGCAGGCGCGCCGCGTCACTGATCTCCATACGCTGTCGATCGATTTGAAATCATAGTCGCACGATAAGGAATATCCGTTCGTCGACCTTCATTCCAGTGCTTTTTGTGGCTGATTTATGGCCTGTTCACCGACCGGACAGCATGCGCTGATGAGATTCACGAAGGTTTCGACGTGGACACGAAAAACCTGCGCCATGGAAGACCGAAGGCGACACGATCATGTTTTCGTGCCCGGGGTTCTTCCGGGCAGGCATGGAGTGCCAGGAAGAACCCCGGCAATAGGAGTGAGGATCGCCGGGCTGCTGTTTTCGATGTCATTTTCGAGAGGAGCTGAACGTGGATCTCACCGTCGAACAGGCCTCTGCGCATGACTCCACCGAGACCACCCCTGCCGTCGGCCAGCCTGCCGTCGGCCAGGCGGTGCTCGACGCCTTCGCTCCCGACTGGCGGCACGATCCGTACCCGAGCTACGAGGTACTGCGCGCGGCCGGTCCGTTTCCGCCTGGCCCGCTCAACCTGAGCCTGGTGCCGCGCTATGCCGAGTGCAACGCCATTTTGCAGAACCCTGCGTGGAGTCATGCGGAGGAGCCCGAGTTGCTGCATCCGGGCAGTGACATCCTGGACCTGCCCGCGTCGTTCCTGTGGATGGAGCCGCCGGACCACACCCGGCTGCGCGGGCTGGTCAGCAAGGCGTTCACGCTCCGCACGATCGAGGGCCTGCGGCCGCGCGTGGAGCAGGTCGTCGACGAGCTGGTCGACCGGGCGGTGGCCGCCGGTGAGGTGGACCTGATCGAGGCGCTGGCCTACCCCCTGCCACTGACTATGATCTGCGAACTGCTCGGGGTCCCAGCCGAAGATCATCCAACCGTCCGGCGGATGTCGGCGGGAATTGCCCGCGGGCTGGATCCCGACGTGCTGCTCACCCCGGAAGAGGTCGCAGCCCGGACCGAGGCGGCCCGGGAGTTCATCGAGTTCTTCGGTGCCCTGATCGCGCGACGCCGGGCCCAGCCACAGGACGATCTTATCAGCGCCCTTGCCGCGGTCGAGGCGGCCGGTGATCGACTGACCGCCCACGAGATGCTCGCCACGTTGGTGGTGCTGGTCGTGGCGGGCCACGAGACGACGGTGAATCTGGTGGGTAACGGGGTGCTCGCCCTGCTGCGGAATCCGGGCCAGTTCGCGTTGCTGCGCGACAACCCCGACCTCGCCGCACCCGCGGTGGACGAACTGTTGCGTTACGACGCCCCGTCGCAGCTGACCACCCGGGTCGCGACACGGGAGATCGAGCTGTCCGGACACACCTTTGTGCCCGGCGACGGAGTCATGGTGATGTTCGGGTCGGCAAACAGGGATCCGCACGCCTTCGACGAACCGGACCGGCTGGACCTGACGCGTTACACGGACCGAAACGGTGTGAACCGGCACATGTCGTTCGGCCTCGGCCTGCATTACTGCATCGGCGCGCCTCTCGTCCGGCTGGAAATGGAGATCGCGCTGCGGGCGCTCGCGGGCCGGGCGCCGACGGTCGAGCTGCTCGCCGATCCTCCCGCCTACCGGCCGAATCTCGTGGTGCGCGGCATGGCCGAGCTGCCCGTCCGCTTCACCGGCTGATCGGCACGGTCGAGATCGGCCATCGCCGACATCTCGTCGGCATATGCTGGCGGACACTTGGATCCACATGTGCTGACGGATGCCCGTCTCCACCCATACCCATGCCGTCAGTGGTTCGCGGCGTCGCCCGCCGACGGGGCGCCCGGTTGTCACAAGGAGTAGCCCAGTTTGCTCGTTCGCCTCGTGCACGTCGATGGTGGCTACGAGCAGGTGGGTGTCTGGGCTGGGCGAGTGTCGGTGCCCGGGTGTGGTGAGACCGGGGCAGAGACGCCCGTCAAAACTCCAGCCGGTAGAAGACCGCCATCCTTCTCACGGCGGGGACCAGCTTTGCCGCCTTGGCTATCATGCGGTAGCCCGTCGGTAGCTTCTCGAAGCCGTCGAGGTCGAAGGCGCCCATGGACGTCACGCACCGCAGCCGGGGATCGATCGCCTCGAGTTCCACGCAGCTGTCGATGCCCCACGAGACGGTCGCCCCCGCAGCCTGGATCGCCTTGTTGAACCTCTGCATCCGAATGCCGCGCCTGCTGAACCCGTCGAAGACGAACTGGCCGCTGGGAAAGCGGTTCACGATCCGCTGGAAAAGTCCCTTGCCCTCGTCCTGCCTGAGGTACATCGTCAGGCCCTCGGCGACCACCAGCACAGGGAGATCACTGGGCACCTGCGCCAGCCAGGACGGGTCGGTGACGGACGAACCGATCATCTCGTAACCCCCACGCGAGGGATACAGCTGTCGCCGCAGATCAATCACATCGGGATAGTCCACGTCGAACCACCGCACGCCGGGGCCGGGATCGAGGCGGTAGACGCGGGTGTCCAGGCCGCAGCCCAGGTGCAGCACGGTGGTCTTCGGGTGCGCGGTGAGGAACTCGGCGGTCCACCCGTCGAAGTGCCCGGCCCTGAGGACAACGGCGGCGTGCTCGCCGCGCCGCAGCCCGGTCTTGGTGAAGTCGAAGTCGATCTGTCTGACGGTTTCCAGAGCCATCGTGTCGTGCAGAATGGAGCCGGGTGACTCGGCGTCCAGCGCTCTGCCGTACAACGTCGCGAGCAGCGTGGCCTTCTCACCTGTGAGGTGCGCCTCTGGCACGGGCGCCATGCTACCTATCAGAGCTACCTATCAGACGAGCGGTGGACCTGACATACCACCCAGCCCCTACTCCGAAGCCGAGGGCTGCGGCCCTCCGGTTCCCGTCCCACAAGATCGGACGCCCCTCACGGAGCCCGTGACGGATGGGCCTTACGAGATCGTCACCAACCCGGATCAGCCGCTCTCTGATGCCTCGTTGTCCGTGAGCGGCAGGGTCCGCGAGCGACCTGCTCGTCTGTCCGGTCGCCGACAAGCTCGGTAGGCCCCGTGGCAGCTCACGGGGTAGCAAAGGTGCAGCGCGGTCCGGTGGCCTTCGCCAACCGGAGGTCCAGCGTGGCGAGCTTTGCGCCCAGCGATTCGGCGAGTGCCACGTACCAGCTGTCGTAGGCCGTGACATTCTCCCGCAGCTCCCACACTCTTGTGGCGAACGGCTCGTGGGCGAACAACTCGACCCGAAGGCTCAGCAGGTCCGCGTGGGCCAGGGCTGCGGTATCGGCGGAAATCTCGCCGGCCATGGCGGCGCGGCGCAATACATTGGCGACCGCCACCGGCAGGGTCATCGGCGGTCGGAGTCACGGTGGCCGATGAGAACGTACGTACTCCTGCAGTGAACGACCGCTGAGCGCAGCCCGTGAGGCAAGCTTGTCGCGGGTCTCGTCGGGTACGTCCCGGATGGTGATCGCAGTGACCATAGCAGCATGCTGCTGCTATCAGCAGTGAACAACAAGCGGTCGCCGTGTGAGCGCCGATGGAATCCGCAAACCGGCTCTGACGCACGGGAACGCTACGCGCAGCGCCGTCTCGTTCGTATTGTCAGCGGTGAGGCACACGACCCGCGTTCCCGAGCGCGCAACAGCTTCCGCCGCGGCCTCCACGGTCTCCTTGCCGCGTGCTATGAGGGCGATCGGCAGGCCCTCGTCGGCGAACCGACGCGCAACCGATCGGCCGATCCCCGGTACTGCCCCGATCACCACTGCTCCCGGCATTGCACGCTCCTTCGCCTTCTTGACGGCTGGTGACGGGCAGGTTAAACCCTGACACCCATGCGAAGGTCAACAGTTGATGGCGCAGGTCATACACGGATCGGGGCCAGGGCAGACGATTCTCCACCTATCAGGGGCAAGACAAGATGGACGGCATGACATATGAGCACAGCCCCCTGGGCATGTGGGCCCCCGTGTCCCTGAATGAAGTCTCTGCCCGTTTCGTTGGTGTGAAGACTCCCTGGTGGGTGGCTGGGGGCCTCGCGATCGAGCTCGCGGTCGGCCATCGCATCCGAAACCACGACGATATCGACGTCCTTCTGTTGCGGCGGGACCAGCTCACGGTGCAACAGGTTCTGCCGGACTGGCAGTGGTGGGCCGCCGATCCGCCGGGAAGCCTGCGTCCGTGGATACCCGGCAAGGAACTGCCCGCCGAGGTTCATGACATCTGGTGCCAGCCAGGGCCCGGTGCACCCTGGCAGATCCAGTTCATGCTCGACGAGTCCCACGAACAGGAATGGGTGTCGCGCCGTGATTCTCGGGTACGCCGGACGATCGACACGCTCGGGCTCACATCGACCAGCGGCATCCCCTATCTGGCCCCGGACGTGCAGCTCTTCTACAAGGCCGGGGCACCACGGCCGAAAGACGAGGAAGACTTCACCGCAGTGCTGCCCACGCTGACCGATCAGCAGAGGCGCTGGCTCACCCACGCCATTACCCAGGCATACGGACCCCATTCCTGGATCGACCGGCTGCGGGCGTGAGTAGGGACTGGCGGTAAGATCGAGATGCGGGCACCCGGTTTGCTAACACGAGCTCATCGCGTCAGAAGGATGCGTCTCAGTGTGATCGTCCGGTGTGATCTGATTCGGGCCTTTCAGCGACGAGGACCGGTGAGGTTCGTCCGTCGCGCCGGTATCGGCAAAGTTGGACGTTGGCTCTCGCTGGGTGGTGTCCTGGAGGACCGGCGTAGCTCGGGCGTGGCCGCGCCGATAAGAGTCACCATCGCCACGCATAGCAGGCCACCGCTCACCAGAGCTGTCATTCCCGACGTCGTGGCGGCGATCAGACCGCCACGCATGTTGCCGACGTCCGGGCCGGCCTGGCCGACGATCTGCTCGGCGGCGACCACTCGGCCGAGCAGCGCGTTCGGGGTATGCAGTTGCACGATCGTGCCGCGGGAGACCACCGCAACAGTATCGGCGACACCCGCCAACACCAGGAAGGCCAGCCCCATCCAGGGGTTCGGCGAGATTCCGAACAGCGCTAGCGCCATGCCCCAGGCGGCCGAGCCACCGAGCATCACCAGGCCAGGGCGGGGCAGCCGGGTGAATGCCCCGGAGAAGATTGACGCGATGGCCCCGCCGACTGCGATCGCTGACAGGAACAGCCCGAGGGTGCGCGGGTTGTTCCCGAATCGTTCGGTATTGATCAGTGGAAACAGGCTGATCGGCATCGAAAGCACGGTGGCGGCCAGATCAGTGAGCAGTGCGCCGCGGATCGTAGGATTCCGCGCCAGGAAACCCAGACCATCCAGTATCCCGTACAGGCCCGGACGGGACGACTGACCCTCCGGCCGCATGGCCGGTAGTCCGAACGCGCCGTAGAATACCGCGGCGAAGGTGATTGCGTCGATCAGGTAGCAGCCGCCGACGCCCAGCCACCCGAGGACCAGTCCGCCCAGCGCCGGCCCCAGCAGCATGGCCGCCTGGAAGGCGATCCGGTTCAATGCCAGCCCAGCCGCCAGTTGAGCTTCGGGCAGCAGCCGCGGGATGAAGGTGCGCGACGCCGGGCCGCCACCGGCGACGAAGCAGGACTGCATCGCGACCAACAGTAACATTCCGACCACCGGCAGGTGCCCGAAAAGCCCTTGCGCCGCCAGTAGAATTGAGCACATGGCCTGGCCGGTAATGGCGATCAGGTAGAACTTCCGCCGGTCGCTGCGATCGATGATCGATCCTGCGAAGAGTCCGAACGTGATGATCGGAACCGCCTGCGCCAGGCCGACGGCGCCGGTCCAGACGGTGCTCTCCGTCATCTGCCAGACCTGGAACATCACCGCGACGAGCGCCATCTGGCTACCGAATCCGGAGAACGCCCGGCCGATCCACAGCCGCCGGAACTGCGGTGACGATCGCAGGGGGGCCAGATCGATCAGTGTGCGCCTCACTCCCATGCGACGTCTTCAGCGAGCTTCTCGGCGATCCGGTCGTGGAAGCTTTTACGCCGCAGTACTTCCTCGATGTCTGTGACGACCCGGCTGAGCGGGTACGGGATCTCCGCCTCGATCTCGGCGATGGCGGCCTCAGCGGCCCGCCATTCGGCCGCAAGCCGGTCCACGACGCGGCTGGCCTTGGCCGTGAGCGTCACCTTCTTGCTGCGGGCATCGGCACCCGCAGTGGTCCGGACCAAGCCGGCGGCGCGCATAGCGGCCACCTTCTGGCTTATCGCCGAGTGGGTGCGCTGCACCGATTCGGCCAGCTCGGTGATCGTCATCGGGCCGTGCGCGTGCAGCCGGATCAGCTCCATCACGAAGCTCGGTTTGAGCCCTTCGACGGGCACCTCGGCGTAGATCCGGGCGATGTCAGCATCCATCGCCGCCTGCAGCAGCCGCAATGGCCGCCAGCGGCTGCGCTCGGTCGGGTCAGGGGTGTTGTCTACCGTCACCCAGCTATAGTAACAGTATTTATATAAATACTGTTACATCATGCTGGGAGGCGACTCGGTCAAGCTGACGCTGCCCGTACCGTTCTCGCTACCTCTGGTCCGAAAATCAACTGGACGTGGGCAGGTTGGCGTCCACCGGCCCCGATGAGGTCGCGGGAGCGTCAGACGAGGACGTCGGCGAGCTCGGAGGCGGTGCGCGCGAGCGCGGGCAGCGTACGTTCGACGAGTTCGTCGGTCATGCGCACAGTTGGCCCCGAGACCGACACTGCCATGGGCGACCCGGCCATGAGCGGCACCGCAGGTACCGGGACCGCGACGCAGCGGACACCGATCTCCATCTCCTCCTCGTCGAGGGCGTGGCCGCGCGAACGGATCAGCGACAGCTCGCTCAGCAGCTCGTCGACGTCCGTGATCGTCGTGGGCGTGCGCGGGGTCAGCGGTGAGGTCTCCAGGATCGTCCTCGTCCGGTCGGGGGGGAGCATGGCCAGCAGCGCCTTGCCGACGCCGGTGCAGTACAGCGAGACCCGCCGTCCCACCTCGGTGAACGTCCGCATCGAGTGCGAGCCGGGCGCCTGCGCCACGTACTCCGCGAGGCTGCCTGCCAGCACCGCGAGATTGACCGATTCGCCGAGCTGGTCGGCCAGCCCGCGCAGCACCGGACCGGCCCGCTCGCCGAACAGCGCGTTCGCGCCCGCGCCCAGGGGGACGAGTCTCGAGCCGAGGCAGTACCGGCGGTCGGGCAGCCGCCGGAGGTAGCCGCGTGCGGCGAGGGTCTGGACGAGCCGGTGGATGGTCGGCAGCGGAAGCCCGGTCGCCGCGGCCATCTCACTGAGAGAACACGCTCCATGTGCCGCCTCGACGACCTCGAGCACGGTGAGGGCACGTTGCACCGACTGCACCCCGGCGGCTCCGGAGGTGTTCGGGCCATCCGCGGCTCCCGTCGCCGTGGGGCGCTGATCGAAGGTCATGACTTTCCGAGCCTCCCGCATTGTCTTGACCGCTGCCTGCCGTCCGATCTAGCCTCTGCTTTCACAATGTAATATTAAAATTCCGTATCGTGAAATAACGATACCAAGCGACACCGAGAGACGGTGATGCTTTCGTGGACGCGGCGCTCGCCGAACTGGTTGACGAACTGCCCGATGGTGTGGTTGTCACCGACCCCGACCTACTGGAGAAGTACCGGCGCGATCGGGCCGCCGACCCGCGGGCGGCCATGCCCCTGGCCGCGGTGCGCGCCGAGAGCACCGAACAGGTACAGACCGCCGTGCGCTGGGCGGCGCGTCACCGGGTTCCAGTGGTGCCCCGGGGGGCAGGCACCGGGCTGTCCGGCGGCTCCACCGCCGTGGACGGCGGGATAGTGCTGTCGACCGAGCGGATGCGAACGATGCGGATCGACCCGCTCACCCGCATGGCAGTGGTGCAGCCGGGGCTGCTCAACGGTGAGGTGAAGGCTGCCGCTGCCGAGCACGGCCTGTGGTACCCGCCCGACCCGTCGTCGTTCGAGATTTGTTCGATCGGCGGCAACGTCGCGACGAACGCCGGCGGCCTGTGTTGCGTCAAGTACGGCGTCACCACCGACTACGTGCTCGGCCTCGAGGTGGTGCTGAGCGACGGCACGGCCGTGCGCCTCGGTGGCCCGAGGCTGAAGGACGTTGCCGGTCTGTCGCTGACCAAGCTGTTCGTCGGCAGTGAGGGAACTCTGGGGATCGTCACCGAGGCGACGCTGCGACTGCTGCCGGCCCAGCCGCCGACCAGCACGCTGGTGGCCACCTTCGCCAGCACGCTGGACGCGACGGGGGCGATCCTGGCGATCACCTCGGCCGTGCGTCCGGCGATGCTCGAGTTCATGGACCGCACGTCCATCAACGCCGTCGAGGACATGCTGCGGATGGGGCTCGACCGCGACGCGGCCGCGCTGCTCGTGGCACGCTCGGACAGCCAGTATATCGCCGCCGAGCTCGAGATGAAGACCATGGCCGCGGCGTGCGAGGCGAACGGTGCCACCGAGATTTTCGAGACCGACGACGCGATGGCCGGTGAGGCGTTCGTGGTCGCGCGCCGCAGTGCCATCCCGGCGGTCGAACGCCGAGGCACGGTGCTGCTCGAGGATGTCGGTGTCCCGCTCCCCAGATTGCCTGACCTGGTCGCGGGCATCGAGGCGATCGCCGCGGCCCGGGAGGTCACGATCGCGCTGATCGCCCACGCCGGCGACGGGAACACCCATCCGCTGATCGTCGTCGACCCGGCGGACGAGGACATGGCCCGACGTGCGGAGCTGGCCTTCGGTGAGGTCATGGACCTGGCCATTCGCCTCGACGGCACCATCACGGGCGAGCACGGCGTCGGCCGGCTCAAGAAGGCGTGGTTGGTCGATCAGGTCGGCCCGGATGTGCTCGACCTGTCGCTGCGGATCAAACAGGCGCTCGACCCGATGGGCATCCTCAACCCAGGAGCGATCTTTTCGTGATGACGGGGAGGGGGCCCGGTGGCGTCCGGGTCCTCGCAGGGGACAGCGATCCGGGCGTGGGCGGTCCTGACCGGGGGTCCTGCTCCCGGTCGCGGAGGCCGTGATCTCTATGCCGACCCGCTTCCCTCATCTGTCCGACGTGTCGTTGCACTGGGCGTCCCGGCTGCGCGGTGCGGACGACACGCCGGAGCCCTCCACGACCGCGCTCCAGGACGGGCTGGTCGCGGAGCTGCTGGCGGCGGACGCGCTGCTGCCCGGTGCGCGATGTACACCTCCCACCTCCACGCGGATCGCGTGACAGCGCGGACCACGTGACCGTCGGCCCTCCGCCACAGGGGAACTCCGTGATCCTCCGCACGGGTGCAGGTCGGCGGCGGTGGTTGTGCTGCACCGACGGCTATCGTACGTTGTTCCATAATACGAATTTTAATTTCCACGATACGGAATTCGAGTGTGGTGTATGAGTGAGTTGGACATCCCCGCCGGGATCGAGATCATCGGACCGCGGGTGGACCGGAGCGAGGAGATCCTGACCCGGTCCGCGCTGGATCTGCTCGCCGACCTGCACCGTCGGTTCGGCGCCACCCGCGGTGCCCTGCTCGCCGCCCGCGCGCAGCGGCAGGCCCAGCTGTCCGCGGGCGCGGACCTGGACTTCCTGCCCGAGACGAAGGACGTCCGGGAGGGTGACTGGCAGGTCGCCCCACCCGCGCCCGGCCTGGTCGACCGCCGAGTCGAGATCACCGGGCCCACCGACCGCAAGATGACGATCAACGCACTGAACTCGGGGGCGAAGGTCTGGCTGGCGGACTTCGAGGACGCCAACACCCCGCTGTGGGAGAACATGATCTCCGGTCAGGTCAACCTGCGGGACGCCCTGGACCGCACCATCGACTTCATCAGCCCGGAGGGCAGGCGGTATGTCCTCGGCGACACGACCACCACGATCGTGGTGCGTCCCCGCGGTTGGCATCTCGACGAGAAGCACCTGCTCGTCGACGGCGAGCCCGTCAGCGGCGGTCTGTTCGACTTCGCTCTCTACGCGTTCCACTGCGGCCGGCGTCAGCTCGAGGCGGGCTCCGGACCCTACTTCTACCTGCCGAAGACGGAAAGTCATCGGGAGGCGAGGCTGTGGAACGAGGTCTTCAGCCACACCGAGGACGCCCTGGGCTTTCCCCGTGGCACGATCCGCGCCACGGTGCTCATCGAGACCCTCCCGGCGGCCTTCGAGATGGAGGAGATCCTCTACGAGCTGCGTGAGCACTCCGCCGGGCTGAACGCGGGCCGGTGGGACTACCTGTTCAGCGTCATCAAGAAGCTGCGTGACCGGGGCGGACGGTTCGTCCTGCCCGACCGCAACTCGGTGACGATGACAGCACCGTTCATGCGCGCCTACGCCGACCTGCTCGTACGCACCTGCCACCGGCGGGGCGCGCACGCCATCGGTGGGATGGCCGCCTTCATCCCGAGCCGCCGCGACGCGGCCGTGAACGAGACGGCCGTGGCGAAGGTGCGCGAGGACAAAACCCGCGAGGCCGAGGCCGGCTTCGACGGTTCCTGGGTCGCCCATCCGGACCTGGTGCCGCTGTGCCGGGAGGTGTTCGACGGGGTGCTCGCCGATCGTCCGCACCAGCTCGACCGGACCCGTGACGACGTGACGGTGGACGCGGCCGCACTCCTCGACGTCGCTTCGGCCGGCGGCAGTCAGACCGAGGCGGGGCTGCGCAACAACGTCAGCGTGGCCCTGCAGTACCTGCAGGCATGGCTGCGGGGCAGCGGCGCGGTCGCGATCTTCAACCTGATGGAGGACGCGGCCACCGCCGAGATCGCACGCTCCCAGATCTGGCAGTGGCTGCACCACGGGGTCGTTCTCGACGGCGGCCTGCCCGTCACTCGTGACCTGGTCGAACGGATCATTGTCGAGGAACTGGCCACGATCGCCCAGCGGCTCGGCGACGGGTTCGACGCCGCCGGTTTCGAGCAGGCACGTCTGCTGTTCATCGAGGTGGTGCTGGCCGACGACTTCGCCGAGTTCCTCACCCTGCCCGCCTACGAGCGCATGCCTTGAACCCGGCGGTCGGCGCGTAGCCCGGGGGCGTTCTGGTCGGCCACGGGTCAGGGTTTCAAGGGCGTGACATCACGTCAACGTTGAAGTTGACGAACGTCGGCAGGCGTCGTAGCGTCCGCCATGCGGGACCGGTGCCGGGCTTCTCACGAATCACGAATCACGACGCACCTGCGCCGCACGCATTGCCATGTCGATCGACGGGAGGAACACGTGACGGCAGTCGGTGTCATCGGAGCCGGGACCATGGGCGTCGGCATCGCGTACGTCTTCGCCGCGGCCGACTGCGAGGTCTTCGTCGTCGAGCCGGACCCCGGCCGGGCTCGTGGCTGCGTCGAAGCATCGGCTGCTTCCGGCGCGCTGACGGAAGCCGGCCTCGGGCATGTGGCCGGCGACGTCGTGTGGCTCAGCGTCGAGGGTCTACGTGCGGCCGTCCTCTCGGCGCTGGAAGCTTCGAGCGCCGAGAGGACGGCCGCGTCGTTCGACGGCATGGTGTCCTACGCGCGTTCGCGTGGGTGGGTGAGCCTGGACGGCGAGCGCCTCCAGGCCCACTTTGTGTACGCCTGACGATCAAGCTATCAGTCGCAGGCACCGCCGCCGACGCGGACGTCGATGCCTGTGTGGTGGGGACGCGGGTCAGCGCGGGCGGGGGCGCTGGTCAGTGGGTGCGCCGGGCGTCAGGCCTCCCCGCGACTCCGGCGTCGCCCACGCACGGGTATCTCCATGCCGCGCAGGAAGCTGTCCGCGTAGGCTGAGCCGATCTCGGTCGCGCTGATCGTGGACTCGTCGGGGTTGAACCACCGGTTGGTCCAGCCGGCCATCCCCATGATCCCGTAGGCCATGACCCAGGCGGGCGCCACGGGGCGGATCGAGCCCTCGTCGATGCCCTGCTGCACGAGCTCGATGAGGATCGACTCGTAGTCCCGGTTGATGCGCCGCATGTCGCGTGCCCAGGCGGCGTGCTTGTCCGGCACGTGAGTCAGGTTCTCCTGGATGAAGACGTACAGGATCGGATACTGCTGCTCGTAGGACTCCATCAGCGAGATGATGAGGCGGCGCAGCTTGTCGGGAGCCTTGCCCTCGCCGTCCCGGATACCCTGGGCGACGGTGAGGTTGGCGACCACGGCCTCGCGGACCACTTCGTGGAAGAGTTCTTCCTTGTTGCCCACGTAGTAGTAGAGCGAGGCGCGGTCGGCCCCTGACTCGGCGGCGATGTCAGCGAGGTTGGCGCCCTGTAGGCCCTTCGCTTTGAAGACGCGCGCGGCCGCCGCGACGATCTCCTGCCTACGCTGCAGGTAGGTAGGGTTCGCTTCGTTGCGCGCCGTCTCGCGCCGACGGGCGATGCCGCTCGAAGGCTCAGCCACGGGGTCCTTTCTCACTGCCTCACCAAGGGTCCGCGGGTGCGGTCACACCGGCGTGGTGCCCGTGAGGGCGGCCGCGTCCGGCTGCTTGCCCAGGAAGGGCCCGTGTGCGACGTTTCGTCAACACAAGTGTTTAAGGAGTGCGATGAGCACGTCACTGCAAGAATCCTCCCTCGGCTCGCCGGTGCTGACGGAGGTGTCCGATGGTGTGTTCGCGTATGTCCAGCCGAATGGCAGCTGGTGGATCAACAATACCGGTCTCCTGGTCGGACCTCATGGCGCAGTCGGCATCGACGCGTGTGCGACGGAGGCGCGTACCAGGGCGTACCTCGACAGCATCCGTTCGGTTATGGCGGCCCCGGCGCGTACCTCGTCAACACCCATCACCACGGCGATCACACCCATGGCAGCCCCCTGTTCCGGGACGCCATGATCGTGGCGCACGAGCAGACCAGAGCGGCCGTCATCGAGGCCGGCAGCTGGCGAGACCCGCCGTTCTGGACGCACTTCGACCTGGGCGACGTCGAGCTTGAGCCGCTGTCGCTGACCCATCGTGAGGGAGTCACCCTCTGGGTCGCCTACAACGGGGGCCGCCCCCTGACCGGCCTGGCCTGAGCGCGCCGTGCCTCTCACCGCGCAGTGCCGACGCCTGCTCGACCGGTTCGAAGAGCTGGGAGTCCTGCCTTACGACTGCATGAGTGTTCTGCAGGCGAGGGAGTCCGTCGCCGCTGGCAAGCGCCTGCAGGGACCCCCGGAGGACGGCGCGGACCCGTATGCCGCCCCGGCCGCGCGGCCGACCTGACCAGGCTCCCGCCGACCTGCTGGTGACGGCGGAGTACGACGTGCTGCGCGACGAGGGCATCGACTACGCGGCACGCCTGCGCGACGCGGGTGTGCCGGTGGCCGCCGTCCACTACGACGGGTTGATCCACGGCTTCTTCTGGATGGCGAAGGTCGTCGACGAGGCCCGCGACCTGCCAGACCGCATCGCACGGTGGCTCCACGCGACACTCATCGAGCCCGTCAACGCAAGGGTTGACTGAAGCTCGATCGAGTCCTACGTTGCACACGCCGAGCCTGTTCGACGTGGAGGAAGCCTGTGAGCGAGAACCGATTAAACCGTTCGCCTGTCCTCGACGAGCCGAAGGAACGCCGCGCGCTGCGCGAGAGCGTGGGCCGGTTGGTGGACAAGTACGGCCGGTCGTACTTCCAGGACGTGGCCCGCCGGCAGGAGTTCACGCACGAGTTGTGGGCGGACCTCGGGCAGGCCGGATTCCTCGGCGTGCAGCTGCCCGAGGAGCATGGCGGCGGCGGTGGCGGGC
>NZ_CAAAFR010000120.1:0-8296 GCF_900634745.1 Protofrankia symbiont of Coriaria ruscifolia | reverse complement strand
CGATGGCGTTCACCGACCTGGGAAACGCGGCGGCCGTGATCGACCTGTGCCAGGCCGCGCTGGTCGACGCCCGGCACGGGTCGCCCGAGGTCCAGGTGTTCGCCTTGCAGCAGCAGGCGCACGGCGCCTCACTGCGCGGTGACCGACGCCAGGTCGATCTCCTGCTCGATCAGGCCGGCCGGCTCATGGACCAGGTCGACATCGAGGAGTGGGGCACAGCCTGCCGCCGTACCGACGGCTACGTCGAGGTGCAGCGCGCCACCTGCTACGGACGCCTCGGCCTCGCCGACGAGACCGACCGTCTTTGGCAGCAGATCATCCCGGCCGCGCCCGGCTCGGCCCGCCGCGACGTCGGGGTCTGGTCGGCGCGGCACGCGGTCGCCGCCGCGCGGCAGGGCGAACCGGAACGGGCGGTCGACCTCGCGCGCCAGGCGAGCGCGCTCGCGGTGGAGACCGGCTCCGCGCGGGCCCGGCGAGAACTGGCCGCGGTCGCGGCGGCGATGGCCCCGTGGCGTGCTCATCCCGTCGGCCAGGATCTGGAGCAGGTGCTCGCGCCTGTCACCACCGACGAGACCGGGAGAGATCATGGCTGAGGCACTGTCACGGGAACAGATCGAGGAACACCTGAAGGATCTGGACGGATGGACGACCGACGGCCGACGCATCGAACGGCTCTACTCGATACCTCACATCCAGGGGGCGGCGTTCGTCATGCACATCGCCGCCGTGCAGAACGAGTTCGGCCACCACTCCGACGCGACACTCGGCTACAAGACCGTGCACGTGTCGATCAGCTCCAGCGACATCGGCGGCTACGTCGCCGCGCACGACATCATCCTCGCTCAACGCATTCGGGAGATTGCGTCGGCGCATGGGGCGAGATAGCAGGTCGGTGACATGTGCTTGATCGATCCGCTACCGCGGAGTTTTCCAGGCATCGGCCGACCGTGAGGGAAGGGGTGCAGCGTCGTCATGGGCAGACCCGGACAGCGGATTGAACAGGACGAGCTGCGAGCGCGGATGCGCGCGGTCGGCATGTCCCACGACGAGATCGCGATCGAGTTCGCCCGCCGCTACAAGTACCGTCCCCGTGCGGCTCACCGGGTCGCCCATGGCTGGACCCAGCAGCAAGCGGTCGATCACATCAACACTCACGCCGCCCGCATCGGCCTCGACGGCGCCGCCACGCGCACCGCGCCCTGGCTCAGCGAGCTGGAGAACTGGCCGTTTCCACTCCGCCGCCGGCCGGCGCCCCAGCTTTTGGCCTTGCTCGCCGAGGTCTACGGGACCAGCGTCCACAACCTTCTCGATCTCGAAGACCGCGAGAACATGATGCCGGCGGATCTGATGGTTGTCAGCCAGATCCACAAAGGGCTGCCATCCATTTCACATCATGGCTCTGAGGACTCGATGATGTGGACAGCAGTTCTCGGTGATGTCTCCTCGCTGAGGACCACCGGGATTGCGGTCGAGAGCATCAGACTCACGAACCGCGCCTATCCTGTGTCTGAGTCAGATGTGTTCAATCAACCGCTGGCCATAGGCGTCGCCGATCCGGTGAAGCACTGGGTCGACCTACTGAGTCTGGTCGCCGGGAGAGTCAACGACAGTGGGGCCGGCTCGGTGTGGAGCCTGGTCCTGGGTCACCTTGAAGTGCTCGATGCGTTCCGCCGGGCGTCAACGGTCGAGGGTCTTCGGTTGCTCGCGGTCCAGGCTCGGTGGTCGGAGTTTCTTTCCTGGCTGGCCGACAGCCTCGGACGTCCGGGTGCGGCGAGGAAGTGGGCCGAGTTGGCGTTTGGCCAGGCGACCGAGGCTGGCGACCGTCGCACCGCGAGCTATGTCCTGATGCGACGGGCTCAGCAGGCGGCTGATCAGGGACGTGGCGGGGAAGCTGTCGCGCTGGGAGAAGGCGCGGCGGCCCTCGATTCCAGCAGTGCGTGTACCGCCGCGCTGTGTCTCGTCCGGCAGGCGCACGGGCATGCCCTCAACCGCGACACCGCCGCCTCCCGTGCTGCGGTCCGTCAGGCGGTCCGGCTGCTGGCTGGTGCTGAACGCGACCCGGACCCGTTGGATGGGCACTGCACGGATCTCTACGTGGCGGCATACGAAGGTCACTGCCGGCGGCTGGTCGGCGACCTGGACGGAGCGACAAGGCTACTGGGCGAGGTGCTGGCGGCCTGGCCGGCCGAGCTGCGTCAGGATGAGGTGATGTGGCGGGCATGGTTGGCGGACACGCATACCGCTGCCGGGCGCTTGGCCGAGGCGGGAGCTGAGGGCCTGCGTGCGTTGGAACTCGCCCAGGCCACCGGATCGGCGCGCGCCGATCTGGTACTCACCAGCATGGCGGGAACGCTCGCGGGGGCCGATCGGGTAGTCGAGGTCGGCCAGTTCCTCGCCGCTCGCCGGGTCGTTAACGCTGCGACAAGGAGACAGCCATCCCTATGATCACCACGGCGACCAGCGTCGAGGCGGAGCGAGTCGGCGCGCGGGCGGCCGTGTTGCCGGTGGGTAGCTTCGAGCAACACGGCGTTCACCTGCCCCTAGCGACAGATACGTTGATCGCCCAGACGATCGCCGAGGCCGCGGCCGATGCGTACGGCCTGTTCCTGCTCCCGCCGGTGACGTTCTCGTGCTCCCACGAGCACGCCTCATACCCGGGAACGGTGAGCATTTCGTCGGTCACTCTGACCTCGGTCATCCGCGACGTCGCCGACTCTCTGCGTCGTTCCGGCGTCGACGCGGTGGTGCTCGTCAACGGTCATGGGGGCAACTACGTCCTGAACAACATCGTTCAGGAGGCCAACATCAGCGGGCCGAGCATGACGCTGTTCCCTGGACGGTCAGATTGGGCGGCGGCCCGCGCCGCCGCCGAGCTGGAGACCGACGCCCACGACGACATGCACGCCGGCGAGCTGGAGACCTCCATCCTTTTGCACGTGCACCCCGATCTCGTCCGGCCCGGCTGGGAAACTGCCGACGAGGGAGGCGGCCCCCGACCGCACCTCCTCGTCCACGGCATGACGGCGTACACGCAGACAGGAGTGATCGGCCGCCCCTCGCTCGCTACCGCAGAAAAGGGCAAACGGCTTCTGGACAGCCTGACCGGCCTGATGAGCGCCCACCTCGACGCGCTCGGCCTGCCTGGTCGCTGACGGCTTCTACACCCGGCTTCATCGGCCACCGGAGAACCGGGCTGCCGGATGAAGCAGCTGCACAATCAGACGAAGATCCGCTGCGCTCAGTTCGCGCCCCCGGCACCCGAACAAACGGCGTGTATCCCGGCGTGTCTGGCCGAACAGACCAGCACGGCGGAGGTCGTCTTCCCAGGTCAGCGACCGGACAAGGCGCGAAGAGAAAACTTCGTCGCTGGGGGAATGACCTTGCGTCGTGGACGAGGCATCGTTACCTCTCGTTACCGCCGAAGGCCGGCACGGTGACTCCCGACCCTGCCCGTTCCGAAGCGAATGCGCCTGTGCGCGTGGTGCT
Organism: Protofrankia symbiont of Coriaria ruscifolia; assembly: GCF_900634745.1. Lineage (NCBI taxonomy): Bacteria > Bacillati > Actinomycetota > Actinomycetes > Frankiales > Frankiaceae > Protofrankia > Protofrankia symbiont of Coriaria ruscifolia. The sequence goes on along the minus strand of NZ_CAAAFR010000120.1, from coordinate 4,810 downwards.
TGGGGATGGTCGGCAGGTAGGCCGGGGAACGGCACTGAGAGGAGACGTGGATGTCCATCGTGCAGGAGGTCGGCCCCGTGCAGGAGGCCGGCTCATCGGGTGCGACGCCGGCCGACTGGTTCGACCTGCCGATCACCGTCGTCGATGACAGTTCGTGCGTGGCGAGCGATGGCTGCGATACCTCGGACGGCTGCTCGTCGACCTGTCCGTCGGCGTGCGCCAGTTCGTAGACGCAGGTCGTCGCCGTGCCGCCCCGACGCCGTCGGGGCGGCACGGGACGCGGATGTGACGAAGGCTGGGGAAGGGACGATGCCGATGGGCGGGGCGCTGTACCGGCCAGCCGGTCCCGCGTTGCTACGCGCGGCGATGAATGCGTCGGGCAGCGTGGCGTGCTGGCCGGTGCTGGAGGACCCGGCGGCGTGTCGAGAGTGGTTGGCGCAGGTCTGGGCGGCGGCTCGGGAGCCAGTCGCGCTCGCCAGCAGCGCGTTGGCTGCCCAGGTCGAGCAGATCGTGGCCGGGCAGCCTGTCACGGACCGACGGCTGCGCGCCGCGACGGCGACGGTGGTGCGGTACCTGCTGCGCGCGGAGGGGCGGGCGACGCCGTTCGCGCTGTTCGCAGGTGTCGCACCGGCGATGTTTGGCCAGGTGGGGTCGGTGCGCTTCGGTGATGGCCACAGGTCGGTGGCGCGGGTGGACGCCGCATGGCTGGGCGAGGTCATCGAACGTCTGGAAACGGGCCCGCTATTGGAGCGGGTGACCGTCGTGCTCAGCAGCCTCGTCGTCGAGCGGGCGGGGCGGTTGATCGTGCCGCACCCGGACGGCCAGGCGGAGGTACCGATTACTCCGCCGGTTCGGCTTGCGCGGGATGCCGCCGGTGATCCGGTGTGCTTCGCCGAGTTGGCCAACAGGCTGAACGAGGCGTTCACCGCCGCGGGCCCCGAGCGCATCAAGAGGTTGCTGCGTCAACTCGTCGCCGAGCACTTTCTGGTCACCGATCTGCGGGCGCCGATGACGGAGACCGATCCGCTCGGTCATCTGATCACGGTCCTTCGGGCGGTAGGTGCGTGCGAACTGGCCGAGGTCGCGCCGCTGGTAGAGGAACTGACCACGATCCACACCCGGCTCGGCGAACTCAACGCGACGCCGACCCTGGAGACGCAGGCGGCGCCACGCACGTCGCTACTTGCGGCGATGGACCGGATCGCCCCCCAGCAACGCTCGCCCCTGGCCCTCGACCTCGTGCTCGACTGCGACCTTCAGCTGCCCGAGTCTGTCGCCTCAGACCTCGCCGTGGCCGCCGGTGTCCTGACGCGGCTGGGCCGGGAACCATTGGGACCCGCAGCCTGGGCGGACTATCACCGCAGGTTCGTCGAACGCTACGGCGTCGGCAGTGTCGTTCCGCTGCTCGACGTGCTTGACGGCGCGTCGGGGCTCGGCTACCCGGCCGGCTATCCGGGCTCGGTCCTGCCGGCGCCCGCGCCGACGGTGACCGATCGGGACCGGCGGCTGCTTGCCCTGGCGTGGGAGGCACTCGCGGGCGGCGGTCCTCTTGAGCTGACCGACGCGCTGATCGAACACGTCACCGCCGGCGACCTGTTCGACTCGCGATTCGTCCCGGCCCACGGGGAGATCGCCGCGAAGGTCTGCTCCCGCAGCGTCGAGGCATTGAACGCCGGGGACTACCATCTGGCTGGTACGCCCGCCCGCGCGGCCGGAACCCTGACCGCGAGATTCCAGCCCTCGACTGGTGACACGGCGCTGGCCCGCGTCTACAGGTCGGTTCCGGTGCTGCACGAGGGCGCCACCGCGGTGCAGCTGGCGTGCCCGTCGAGGTTCGTCCGCGGCCAGAACGTCGCGCGGCTGCCCCAGTTTCTGCCCGAGGTACTGGCCCTCGGCGAGCCACCGCCGGACGGGCCGCGCGGGATGGGGCCCGCAGATCTGGCGCTGACCGCGACCGGGCGGGGCCTGCTGCTAATCGAGGCAGCCACCCGTCGCATCGTCGATCCGCAGATCTTTCACGCGCTGGCGCTGGACCGGCAGCTGCCGCCGCTGGCGCGGTTCCTGGCGCACGTGCCGCGCGCGTTCGCCGCCTCGTTGACCGCGTTCGAGTTCGGACCCGCTGCCGGCGCCCTGCCGCACCTTCCCGAGGTCCGCTACGGCCGGATCATCCTGGCACCCGAACGCTGGCGCCTCCACACCGCCGACCTACCCGGACTCCACGCGCCGAGCGCCGATTGGAGCCGTGAGCTGGGCCGGTGGCGGCACCGGCATCGGTGCCCAGATCTCGTGGAGCTGGCCGACGGCGACATGACGCTCCGGCTGGACCTCACGGTCCCGGTCCACGGCACGATCCTGCGCGAGCAGCTGGCCGATGCGGGTGTGGCGATGCTGAACCGAGCCGTGCCAGGCGAGGACCTCGCCTGGATCGGGCATGCCCACGAGGTCGTCGTGCCGGTGGTCCGCGCGGGGCCACCCACGCCGAACAAGCTCGCCCTGCCGCTGGTCAGCAGGGTCAACACCGACGGCCACCGGCCCGCGGACCCGAACGCCCGTTGGATCTCCGGCCGCGTCCATACGCACCCCGCCGCGATGGACGACCTCATCGCCGCCCATCTGCCCGACCTGGGCGCCCGGCTCGACGGCGCGCCGCTGTGGATGGTCCGTTACCGCAACACCGAGCAGACCGACCATCTGCGCATCCGCGTCGCCGCCGAGGCGAATAACCACGCGGACCGCGTAGCCGTCCTCGGCGCATGGGCCGCCACGCTGGCCACGACCGGCATCGCCGGCCCGGTGTCCTTTGACACCTACTTCCCAGAGGCCGGCCGCTACGGCGCCGACGCCGCTCTCGAAGCCGCCGAAGCCGTGTTCTGCGCCGACACCACCGCCGCGATCACCGCGCTGCGCCAACCGCCAGCCCGACTGCATCCCGACACCGTCGTGGCGTTGTCGATGCTCGACATCGCCGACGCGTTCCTCGGCGGAATGCGCCCCGCCGTCGACTACCTGACGACACGCGTCCTCGCCAAACCGCAGACCATCGATCACCGCATCGTCGGCGACACCACCCGGGTGGGCCGCCACAGCGTCCCCAGGGATCTGCCGCACCTACCTGCCGCCCTCGCCGACGCCTGGGCAGCCCGTGCCAAGGTCCTGGCCACCTACCGCGCGGCGTTACCCAGCCAGATGGAGCCCGCGAGGGTCGCCGACTCCCTCCTGCACCTGTCCTACAACCGCCTCCGCGGCATCAACCGCGACCACGAGGCCGCCTGCCTTCGGCTGGCCCGCGGCGCCGCTCTCGCCTGGCGCACCACCCAGAAAACGGAGCTCGCATGAGCGCGGCCCCCTCCGCAGCCCGGACATCGCTGGCGCTGTCGCGGCGGTGGCGGCCAGCCCGGCTCGCGTCCGGTGGGAACGCAGCCGACCCGCCCCGAGGAGGCACCCGCGAAGCGGGCACACCCGCTATCTACGCTCCTGCCTTCGAGCGCCATCCCCTTGCGACCGCGGCACTCGACCTGATCCCACTCCGACAAGGACACGCCCATGACGACCGCGACACCCGGCACCGCCGCCGAACTCCACGCCGACATGGTCAGGAAGATCACCAGCAGTCGGCCCAGCCTCGACAGCCCTGTCATCGAGGCGCTGCGCACGGTGCCCCGGCACCTGTTCCTGCCGGACGCCACGCTCGATGAGGCGTACAACCCGTACAAGGCGGTCATCACCAAGACGGCGCTCGACGGCACGCACCTGTCCTGCGCCTCGGTCGCGACCCTCGTCGCCGGGATGCTGGCCGAGCTGCACGTCCGCCCCGGCGAGCGGATCTTCGAGGTCGGTGCGGGCACGGGCTACAACGCGGCGCTGCTCGCCGAACTCACCGGCCCCGACGGGCTGGTCGTCACCACCGACATCGACGAGGAGATCACCGGGCAGGCATCGAAAGCCCTGGCCACAGCGGGCTACCGCGGCGTGCGGGTCCTGACCCGCGACGGCGCGCTCGGCGACGAAACCGACACGCCCTTCGATAAGATCATCGTCACGGTTGGTGCGTGCGACATTCCCAATGCCTGGTTCGCCCAGCTCGTCCCAGGCGGACGGATGGTTTTGCCTCTGCGCTGGCGGGGCCAGACCCGCGGCGTCGCCTTCGTCAAGGGCGACGACGGTGTGCTCCGCTCGGAGTCAGTGTTCCTCTGCGGCTTCGTCCCGATGATCGGCCAGGACGTCGAACGCTCCGCCGCGCTCCACACCGACCCGCTCGTCCAGATCCACTACGACGTCGACCAGGACATCGACCCAGCCCAGCTGACCGGCAGCCTCGACACCCCCCGGGCCAGCGCCTGGTCCGGAATCACCGTCGGCCCGCAGGACCCCATCGACGGGATCTGGCTACGCGCCACCGCGACCGATCCGGCCGTCTGCCGCATCAACGCCAGTTCCAACGCGGTCAGCGCCGATCTTTGCACGCCCTTCATCCCGAACCTGAGCCCCACGCTGATCGCCGGCTCCTCACTGGCCTACCTCACCAAGCGCCGGCTGGAAGGCCCCGACCCGCTCTACGAACTCGGCGCCCACGGCCACGGAGCCGACGGCCACGCCCTCGCCGAGCGGCTGTGCGGACACATCCACACCTGGAACACCGACCGCGAAGCCCGCCCGTCCCTGACCGCCATGCCTCTGACCGCTCAGGCCACCATTCCCAAAGACGCGATCGTCAAGAAAGACTGCACGGTCACCGTCACCTACTGAACACCTAATGGGGCGCGTCGGCGAGACGGTACCGGCCAGCGGCGTCCCTTGGACACCGCTGGCT
>NZ_CAAAFR010000119.1:0-17376 GCF_900634745.1 Protofrankia symbiont of Coriaria ruscifolia | reverse complement strand
CTGGCTCCGCGACACCACCCAAGAGCCATCAGACACGGCCTAGGCCGGGACGGGCACGTTGGCGCGCTGCCAGTGCCGGTGCGCGGCGACCGCGGCGACGAAGGCGGCCAGGAACTGGTCACGGCCGTCGCCACCGGAGGAGACCGAGGCGCCCTGACCCGTCGTCACGACCCCCGCGTCCACGACCAGGCCCTCACCGTCGGCGGCCAGCCGCACAGGGGACAGCTGCGCCCGCCGGAACAGCTCCACCCCGGCGCCCACCGCCGCCAGCGCCTTACCGTGCTTGAACGCCTCGTTCACGAAGTGGATCGCGTCACCTTCGCCCAGCAGCTCCTGGACGGCCGGCTCACCGCCGGGTACCAGCACCGCGTCGTACATGACCGACGCGACCGTGGAGGCGATCCTGTCCACGCTCGCCTGCCCGCCGGCGTCCGTCGCCACCGTACCGCCGTGGGCGGCGACCACGTCCACGCTCGCGCCGGCGTCGGTGAGCCCGGCTTTCACGGTCGTGAGCGTCTCGCCGTCCAGCCCGTCCGCGGCGAGAACCGCCACCCGCCGGGTCCGGACCGAATCCTTGGCGGTGTTGTCCTGGCTGAGCGCCGGGGAACCACGGCCGTGGTTGGCGCGGACCGGACCGGCCGGCGACGGTGTCCCGAGACCCTCGGCCACCCGCACCGCGAACTCGTGGTCGACGTGGTTGAAATGCTCCACCATCCGCTCACGGATCTCGGTCGTGGCGACCTTGCCGAGCTCGAAGACCGCCGCGTCGACGATGTGCTGCCGCTCGGGCTCGCTCATGCTGTTCCAGAACAGGGTCGCCTGGCTGTAGTGGTCGGCGAAACTGTCCGGACGCTTACGAATCTTGTTGCCGACGAGGTGTTCCGGGTGGTGCTGGTAACCGCCGTTGTCGGCGCCGGCGGGCGTGGCCCCTCCCCCGTCCAGGGAACTCGGGTGGTAACTCGCCCGGCCGGTGTCGATCCGCTGCCGGCCGTAGCCGTCCCGCTGATTGTTGTGGATCTCGACATGCGAACGGTTCACAGGCAGCTCGTGGAAGTTCGGGCCGCCGAGCCGGATGAGCTGCGTGTCGAGATAGGAGAACATCCGTGCCTGCAGCAGCGGGTCGTCGGTCACGTCGATCCCGCGCACGAGATTGCCGATGTGGAAGGCGACCTGTTCGGTCTCGGCGAAGAAGTTGTCGGTGTTGCGGTTCAGCGTGAGTTTTCCGATGGTCCGGACCGGTACCGTCTCCTCCGGGATGATTTTGGTGGGGTCGAGCAGGTCGAAGTCGAACGCTGAGGCGTCCTGCTCGGGGACGAGCTGCACGCCGAGCTCGTACTCGGCCGGATGGCCCGCCTCGATCGCCTCCCACAGGTCGCGGCGGTTGAAGTCGGGGTCCTTCCCGGCCAGCTTCTGGGCTTCGTCCCAGACCAGGGAATGCGTCCCGAGGACGGGCTTCCAGTGGAACTTCACGAAATGCGAACGTCCCTGCGGGCCGACGAGCCGGAAGGTATGGACCCCGAAACCCTGCATCATCCGGTAGCTGCGCGGAATCGCCCGGTCCGACAGCGCCCACATCATCATGTGCATTGACTCCGGTGTCAGCGAGACGAAGTCCCACAACGTGTCGTGTGCCGTGGACGCCTGCGGGACCTCGTTGTGCGGTTCCGGCTTCACCGCATGGACGAAATCGGGGAACTTGATCCCGTCCTGGATGAAGAACACCGGCATGTTGTTGCCGACCAGGTCGAAGTTGCCCTCCCGGGTGTAGAACTTGACCGCGAAACCGCGGACGTCGCGTACGGTGTCGGCCGACCCCCGTGAACCGACCACGGTGGAGAACCGGACGAAAACCGGCGTCCGTCGGCCCGGTTCGGCGAGGAAGTCCGCGACGGTGTAGTCCGCCATGGACACGGTGGGCTCGAAGTAACCGTGCGCGCCGAAACCACGCGCGTGCACGACCCGCTCGGGAATCCGCTCGTGGTCGAAATGCGTGATCTTCTCGCGCAGATGGAAGTCCTCGAGCAGGGAGGGACCGCGTTCGCCCACTGTGAGCGAATTGTCCGTGTCATCCACGCGTACCCCCTGGTTGGTGGTCAGGGGCGCACCCGCGGAGGAAACCCGCACCGCGTCCAGCGGGTTGTCAAGCGGGTTCGAGATGTCGTTCTTTCCGGATTCCGGGTCCGGAGACATAACCGGCCTGGTCATACTCTCCTCCTGGCAGGGGACGCGGACCGTCGTGTGGGCCCGACCGTCATATGAGCCATCCCGTGCCTGGCCTACCCCTACCCGGGTGGACAAACCTACACCTGTAAAATCACCGGCAGGTCCGCGCGTCCGTTGACCCGCAACTTGCGATAAGCGCGGGTGAGGTGCTGTTCGACCGTGCTGACCGTGATGTAGAGCTTCTTGGCGATCTCCCGGTTCGTCCGGCCGGAAGCGGCGAGCATCGCGACCTGCAGTTCGGCGGCCGACAACGTCGCGGCGATCCCGCCGTACCCGGGGGTGTCGTCGCCGCTGCGGTCGGTCAGCCGCTGCCGCAGCGGTTCGGCGCCGCACTCCTGCGCGAGCAGCACCGCCCGACGGGTGATCATCCGCGCCTTGGTCAGCTCGCCGGAGCGCCGGTGGGCGTCGCTGAGGTCCGCCAGCGCGTAGGCGAGCTGCAGCCGGTCGCCGCGTTCCTGGAGGATGTCGACAGCCGCCAGCAGCACCGCGGGGCGTTCCCGAGCATCCAGGGCGGCGGCCAACGCGCGCAGACCCATCCCGCGCACCCGGCCACCGCCGGGACGGGAGAGGTGTTCGTCGGCGAGAGCCCGGGCCTCCGCAGTGCGCCCCAGGCGCACCAGGGTGAGTGCCGCCTCGACCCGCCACGGCACGAACGACGGCAGGTCGATGTCCCAGGCGGTCATCAGCCGCCCGCAGGTCAGCAGGTCGTCGAGTGCGGCGTGCAGGCGTCCGTGCGACAGGCGTTGCTGGCCGCGCGCATAGAGGTACTGCAGGCCGAACCTGGTCTGGAACATCGCGTCCGGGATCGGCGCGGCGAGCTGGTCGACGGCATGGCTGCCGGTCACCGTCGTGGCCGCGATCAGCGCTGACAGCGGCCGGCCGATGCCGACTCCCCACGTCCACCCCGGGATGAGCGTCAGGGCCGCCCGGGCGTGCTGCTCCGCCGCTGGTGAGTCGCCCTGGTGCACCGCGACCTCCGCGCGGATGCCCGACAGCATCGCCTGCCAGGTCGGCGCCTGCCGCAGCGCGGCTTCGCGCAGGAACTGGTCGCACCAGGAGGCGGCGATGTCGGCACGGTCGGCGTAGACCAGCACGAGCAACGCCCACTCCAACGAACCCAGGGTCACGTCGTCCAGGGGGGTGGCCTGCAACACCCACTCGGCGGTGCGGACCGTGTCGTGGTTGGCACCGGTGCGCAGGACGTCGGTCAGCGTCGTCACGGCCGGCAGCAGGGGACCGTCAGTGGCGGATGCGGCCACGCTCAGTGCGCTCGCCTTCGGGCGCCAGCCGTCCGCGCCGTCGAGCGAGCTGATCCTGGCGGCCAGCGGCGGATGGTTGGCCTGCAGGTACTCGCGGATGAGGTCGAGCCCGGCGAGCGACTGCGTGTCAAGCTGGTCACGCCGTGTCTCCAGCTCCCGCAGGCCCGCGGTCGCGTCGTCCTCACGACCGTGCCACAGCATGAGCTTGACGAGGGTGAGGGCGTGCTGGCTCGGCAACTGCCCGGTGAGCAGCGCCGGGACCAGCGGTTCCACGTGACGCAGCGCCGCTCCGGGATTGATCCGCCATTCGACGCGGGCCCGCAGCAACGCGACCGTCGCGCGCTGGTCGTCGTCCTCACAGGCCAGTCCGGCCAGCCGGAGGCATTCCAGGGCGCACCCCACGTCGTCCCGGACGAGCGCGGTCACCGCGGCCCGGCACAGGACGTCGAGCCCCCAGGGTTCACGCGCGTGCTCGGCCGCGACGAGGTGGACGGCGACGTCCTCCGCCGGAGCGCCGGCGCTGTACAGCAGCTCGGCGGCGCGGCGGTGCAGCGCCGTGCGGGCCGGTCCGTCCAGGTCGGCCAGGACGGCCGCACGGGCGGCGGTGTGCCGGAAGCGACCGGCTCGCAGCACACCCGCGGCCTCGAGCGTGTCGAGGATGCGGGCGGGAACCGGTCTGGTGACGGCCGGGTCGACGTCGAGCAACCGCGGGAGCAGCGCCGCCGAACCCGCCTCCTCCAGCACCGCGATCCCCCGCGCCACCCGCAGCAACGGCTCACCGCCACGGCGCAGGCAGGTCAGCACTGCCTTGCCGAACGCCTCTCCGGGACTTGGGTGGGCAGGTTGCCCGGCTGGCGCCGGGCCGGGGGCGGCAGGCAGATCCTCGACCAGCGCCCGCAGCAGGAGCGGGTTGCCGCCGGTGAGATCCCGCCAGCCCGGCGCCGCCTCGCGGGCTGCGGACGCGCCCAGCCGCGGCGTGAGTACCTCGGCCACCCCGCGCACCGACAGCTCTCCGACACGCAGCCGGTGGCACCGAGGCTGGCGCAGCAGGTCGGTCTGCCAGGCGTTGCGCAGCCGGTCTCCGGCCGGATCCGCCAGCTCGGTGGCGATCAGCAGCACGCGCTGGGATCCCAGCCGCCGCCCGAGATAGATCAGCCCGCGTAACGAGGCCGTATCGGCGAGGTGGGTGTCGTCGACGGCCAGCACCACCGGAGCGTGCTGGGAAAGCGTCCGCAACGCCACCCACAGGTCCTGCAGCAGATGGGGACGCGGGTGACCGGCAGGGACTGCGTGCACGGCCGCGGACAGGCCGGTGGACATGTCGGCGGACGGACCGAACGCGGTGTCGGGCAGCAGACCGTCGGACCCGTGCGCGCCGGTGGCATCCGGCAGCCCGGCACGCGAGCCACCGCGGGACAACTGGCGCAGGACCCCGAGCGGGAGATCACGCTCCGCGCACGATCCGAAAGCTTCCAGCACGGTCGCGCCCGCCCGCGCGGCCCGCGCCATGAAGGCGTGGAGCAGCGCGGTCTTCCCCGCCCCTGCTCCCCCGGCGATGACGACCGTCGCGCCTCGGGAGGCCGCACAGTCCTCGAACAGCAGATCCAGGCGTCGCAGAGCGTCGTCCCGTTCCACCAGGGCGGGAGCGGACTCGGCGGTATGCGCGTCCGGCCATCGGGACATGATGTGGGACAGGGCTGCGGTACCCATGGTGTTGCGTTTCCTCCGGCTGCGCCGACTTGGCACGCGAGCGACTGCGCTCGTCGCTGACCACTGATCACCGTTGCTGACGTCGTCCGTTGGTCCTCAAAGTTGGTCCTTAAACTTTCCAACTATTATCACCAAGATAGTGGGTTTGTTCCCCATACTTTGAGATACACGTACGGGGAGCATGGACACCACGGTGGACGGCGCCTGACGGTGTGTCGGCGGAGGATCGTCACTTCATCATCACGCTCAGGGTGCTCGGGGCCGATGGCGCACCCAGGGCAGGTGGCGCACTCGACAGGACGCCCGGTGCGGCGCGTCCGCCGACCGGCCGCGGCACGGCGGCCAGCAGATCCCGGGTGTAGGTGTGCGAGGGGTGGGCGAACACGGTGGCGACCTCACCGGTCTCCACGACGTGACCGTCCTTCATGACGATGATCCGGTCGCTGACGTGGTGGATCACCCCCAGGTCGTGGGAGATGAACAGCAGCGCGACGCCCAGGTCGCGCTGCAGCCCGGCAAGCAGGTCGAGGATCTGCGCCTGGATCGACACGTCGAGGGCGGACACCGGCTCGTCACAGACGATCAGGTCGGGCGCGGGGGCCAGCGCACGGGCGATCGCCACCCGCTGCCGCTGCCCTCCCGACAGCTCCAGCGGACGGCGGTGCAGCACGCCTTCGGGCAACCCGACCTGGTCGAGCAGCTCCACGACCCGGGCACGGCGGGCAGCACCCCGGCGCACGCCGGCGATGGCCGCACCAGCGTCCCCGCGGACGCCGGCGATGGCCACCGCCTCACCGATGATGCGCTCGACACGGTAGCGGGGATCGAAGGAACCCAGCGGATCCTGGTAGATCGCCTGGATGCGACGGCGGCGGCTGCGGCGGGCGCGCTCGCGCAGCCCGCTCCACGGCTCGCCGGCGAAGGTGACCGTCCCCGTGTCCGGCTCGAGCTGGCCGAGTACGATCCGGGCCGCGGTCGTCTTCCCCGACCCCGACTCGCCGACGACCCCGAGCGTCTCGGCGGCATGCAGCCGGAACGACACGTCCCGCACGGCGTCACGCCAGATGCCGTCCGGGGAACGGAAACGCATGGAGATGCCCTCGACCTCCAGGAGCACCGCACCGGTGGCCGCCGCTGGGGCCCGCGCCCCGGATGCCGTGTCCACCCCGGGCGCGGTGGCCGGCTCCGCCGGCCGGGGTGTCACGACCGCGGCACCAAAGGTGTTCGTCCCGGTACCGACCGCTGCCGCAGAGGCCGTCACCGAGTCGGCGGACGGCGCCTCGAACGGATGCCAGCACAGCACGTCGTGCTGCCGGCCCGCGCCCGGGGGCACGGTGCGGGCCGGCAGCTGCTCGCGGCAGCGGTCGTCCGCCCGCGGGCAACGGTCCGCGTACGGGCATCCCGACGGCCCCGGCCGGGGATAGCGGACCGCCGAGGGGGCGAGCGGAGTTCCCTTGGTGTGGGTGACGGGCACGGCGTCGAGCAGCGCCCGGGTGTAGGGATGGCGGGCATCACCGAGGACCTGCTCGGCCGGGCCGTATTCGACGATGTGCCCGGCGTACATCACCGCTATGTCGTCGGCGAGCCCGCCGACCACGGCGAGGTCATGGCTGATGAGCAGCAGTGCGACACCGTCGAGCTTGTGCCGCCGCAGCAGGTCCAGCACCTGCGCCTGCACGGTGACGTCCAGCGCCGTGGTCGGCTCGTCGGCCAGCACCAGGGCGGGCCCGGCCGCTATCGCCGAGGCGATCAGCGCCCGCTGGCGCAACCCGCCCGACAGCTGGTGGGGGTGCTGCCGCGCCCGCCGCCGCGGCTCGGGCACCCCGACGTCGTCGAGCAGCGAGAGCACCCGGGCGTCGATCTCGGCGCGCGGGACGACCCGGTGGGTGCGCAGGACCTCCGCGATCTCGGCGCCGACGGTACGCAGCGGGTCCAGCGACACCAGCGCGTCCTGGAGCACCAGCCCGATCCGCCGGCCGCGCACGGATCGCCACTGCGCCTCGGTGAACGCGGTCAGGTCCTGCCCGGCGAACACGCACCGGCGCGCGCCGATCGTGGCGTTCCCGCCGGTGAGACCGACGAGGGTGCGCGCGGTGACGCTCTTGCCCGAGCCGGACTCCCCCACCAGTGCCAGGCAGCGGCCCGCGGCCAGAGTGAACGAGACGTTGCGGACGGCGTGCACCGGTTCGCCGCCGGTCGCGAAGGTGACGTCGAGCCCGTCGACGACCAGCAGGGGCTCTGCCGGCGGTGAGGAGCGCGCCGGCGCGGCGGGCAGCACCGGCGCGCTCCTCGGCGCCGGCGCGGCAGGCACCACCGGGGAGACAGACTTCGCCGGATCGGTCACGAGATCCTCCCGGCGAAGCGTCGCTGGGCGAACCGTCCGACGACGTTGACCGCGATCACCGTCACGGTGATCGCGAACCCGGGGAACACCCCGATCCACCATGCGGTCGCCAGGAAGTCACGTCCCTGGGACAGCATCGCGCCCCACTCCGGCGACGGCGGCCCCGCACCCAGGCCGAGGAAGCTCAGCCCGGACGCATAGATCACCGACGTGCCGAAGCCGACGGTGGCCAGAACGAGCAGCGGGCCGAGGGTGTTGGGCAGGACGTGGCGGGCGACGAGCACCGGCCGGGGCAGCCCGAGCCCGACCGCCGCCTCGACGTACCCGGACCGGCGGACCACCAGCGCCTCCGCCCGTACGATCCGGGCGTAACCGGGTACGAAGGCGATGGCGACGGCAAGCATGACGTTCACCGTTCCCGTGCCGAGCACCGCTACCGCCAGCAGCGCGAGCAGCAGGGACGGCAGCGACAGCAGGACGTCGGCGAACCGCATCAGCACCTGGTCGCCCACCCGGCCGGACAGGGCGGCGGCCAGACCCAGCACCGTGCCGCCCAGCAGGGCGAACACCGTGGACCCGGCGCCCACCAGCAGTGATGTGCGGGCTCCGTGCAACACCCGGGCGAACACGTCCCGGCCGAGCTGATCGGTGCCGAACCAGTGCGCGCCGCCGGGTCCGGCCATCGTCCGGGCGAGGTCGGTCTCGTTGGGCGCCCGGTCGGTGAACAGCTCCGGGGCGATCGCGACCAGCGTGAGCAGGACAAGCAACGCCCCGGCCAGCGCGACGCCGGCATGCGACAGCCGGCGCCGTCGCGACCGGCCGGAAGCGCGCCCGGCCGTGGTCAGGATCGAACCGGGCCCGGTGAGCAGGCCGGGTTGCGTGGCGGTCACTGTCGGATCACCCCTTCCTCAGTCGCGGATCGATGGCGAGGTAGGCGAGGTCCACCACGGTCGAGATCAGGACGAAGACGAAGGCGGAGATCATGACGACGCCGATCACCACCGGCATGTCCTTGTTCGCCACCGCCTGCAATGTCAGTGTCCCGATGCCGGGACGGGCGAAGACGACCTCCACCAGCACCGCACCACCCAGCAACGTGCCGGTCAGCCAGCCGGTCAGCGTCACCAGTGACACCGCCGCGTGGCGCAGCGCGTGCCGGAACCGCACCGCCATGCGGGTCAGCCCGCGCGCCCGGGCGGTGACCACGAACGGCTGGGCCAGCGCCGTTTCCAGGCCCTCGCGCAGCACCTGCGCCAGCACCCCGGCGACCGGCAGCGCCAGGGTCACCGCGGGCAGGACCAGCGCGGAGAAACTCTGCGCGCCGGCGACCGGGAAGATCGTCAGTCGGAACGAGAAGAACGTGAGCAGGACGATGCCGAGCCAGTACGACGGCGTGGACACCGCCACCAGCTCCCAGGCAGAGGCCAGCATGCGGGGCAGTGGCCGACCGGCCGTCGTCACCGCGGAGATCACCGCGATGGCGACGGCCAGCACGACCGCGGCCGAAGCGAGCTGGACGGTCGGCCAGAGCTGACTGTCGATCAGCTCGGCCACGGGACGCTGGAGCTGGTAGGACTCGCCGAGGTCGCCCCGGACGAGATGGCCGAGATAGGACGCGTACTGCACCACGACGGGTCTGTCGAGCCCGAAGTCGTCGCGGATCTGCGCCCGTACCTCGGGGGAGGCCGTGGTGGCCGGGCCCAGCAGCACCGCCACCGGGTCGCCCGGCACGAGCTGCAGCGCCGCGAAGGCGAGCGTCGCCGCCCCGAGCATCACCGCCACTGCCGCCGCCAACCGGACGGCTGTCCCCCTGACCAGCCCCGCGCCCGTCACTTCTTGTCGGTCCAGGTGCTGTAGAACACCGGCCACGAACTCGCGTCGAAGGTGAGCCCGTGGACCTGCTTGGAGATCCCGATGGCCGTCGTGGGGACGTAGACCGGGACCGACGCGGCAAGGTCGATGACCCTCTTCTGGGTCTTGCCGTACACGTCGTCGCGGATCTTGGTGTCAAGGGTGGCGGCACCCTCGTTGGTCCACTGGTCCAGCTGCGGGTCGCTGATGAACGAGGTGTTCTGGCCACCGGTCGCGGCCGAACTGGCGCTGTTGAAGAACAGCCGCAGGATGTCGGGCTCGGGCCGCGCCCAGCTGGAGTCCAGGACGTCGAACTCGCCGCCGTAGCCCTTGGTGATGAAGGTACCGATGTCGAAGGTCGGGCGCTGGATCTCGACGCCGATCTTCTTCAGGTCGGCCTGGACCGCCTGGCCGAGGACCTGCCGCTGGTCCCTGACGTACTCGGCGGGCATGAGCGGCCAGACCAGGCTCAGGCGCTTGCCGTCCTTGGTGCGGTAGCCCTCGGCGTCCCGTCCGCTCCAGCCCGCCTCGTCGAGCAGCCGGCCGGCCAGGGCCGGGTCGTAGGGCCAGCTGTTCTCCAGCGACTTGTCATAGGACGGGGTCCTCGGTGCCAACGGGCTCCAGGCCCGCTGGTACTGGCCGAAGTACACGGCCTGGACGTCCTTGCCGAGGTCGATGCCGCGCTGGATCGCGGTGCGCACCCGCTGGTCGGTCAGGGGCGTCCGGGTCACGTTGAGGTAGATCTGGTAGGTGCCGCCCGCGGCCTGCAGGCGCACCACGTTCAGGGCCTTGTTCGCCTCGACGGCCGGCACGTTGGCCGGCGGGATCGCGCGGGCACCGTCGACCTGTCCGCTGCTGAGCACACCCACCCTGGTGGAGTCCTCCGGCAGGACGCGGATGGTGAGCGTGTCCAGATATGCCGGTCCGGTGTGCGCGGAGCCCTCGGGCGCCCAGTTGTAGTTCGGGTTCTTGACGAACTTGATGCTCTGGCCCTTGGTGTAGTCCGCCACGGTGAACGGCCCGGTGCCGACCTGGGCCGGGCTTTCCGAGCACAGCTTGTCCGCGTTGGCCTGCAGCGTCTTGGGCGAATAGAAACCGAGGTAGGGGGTGCTCGCCGCCTGCAGGAACGGTGCCGACGGAGCGGAGAAACCGATCTTTGCGGTGTACTGGTCGACGACCTCGGTACCGGTGTAGGTCTTGATGAGCGTCGAGGCGTACTGCGACTTCGTCTTCGGGTCGGCTATGTGGTCGAAGTTGGCCTTCACCGCGTTCGCGTCGAAGGGCGTACCGTCGGTGAACGTCACGTCCTTGCGGAGCTTGAAGGTGAAGGTCTTGAAGTCGCTCGAGGTCTCCCAGGAGCTGGCCAGCCACGGGTGGAGCTTCTGGTCGGCGTCGAGGAAGACCAGCGAGTCGACGACGCTGCGCTGGATCTCGGCGGTGATGTCCTGCGGGCTGACGTGGACGTTGTAGCAAACCGGCTCGGTGTCGACGGCGTAGGTCACCGACCCGCCGGCGCTGGGTGCGCCCGAACCGGTGTCGGCGGATCCACCGTCGGACGACCCGCAGGCGCCTAATACGAGCGCCGCGGCGACGGTGACGCCGGTGAGGGCGTACGTGGGCCTGACGAAACGCATGGAGCTACTCCGATGTTCTGGGTGTGCGAGAATGCGATGGGATAGCTGGCATTCCGCGCGCCGAGCCGGTTACGGTGCACGCGGGAATTGCGGCGAAAAAAGCTTGGGCCGGCGGGCCGGCAAAAGCACCGAACCGCGTGACTGACGAAAAAGACGACCGCGGACGGGTCAGTGTGAACAGGTCGCGCTGGAGACGCGCAACAGATCGATGTGGCGTCGTGACGTCAGAATAGCTGTGCTCCGACAGCCTCGACGGTGCCCCTCCGACCTCATGCCGGGGACATTAGCGGAGCACAAACCCGGCCGGAGAAAAACGTCGGTGTGATGCTCGCCATATAGGCGTGCCCGGCATCCGGCATCCTGGCAGATAGGCGTTCCGATAGTTGCCGCCCGGACGAATATCGGGGTGTCAGTAGGGGTCGATCAGGGTTGACTTGATATCCGGAATATGTTAGATGTGCCCTCGCGGAACGCGAGCACGATCAGTGGCACCAGCCGAGCTGGCACCAGCCGCGGTGCGCCGGGGGCGCGGACGCACCGGGCGAGGATGGCGGGAGCACCATATGGCGCTCCCGCCATGTCCTGTTCCAGAACGCGGGGCACGGCCTGCACAGCGGCCCGAATGACGCTCTGGAAACCGTACCGAGATGTCGGCGACGGCCTCGTTGTGAATGGGGACGGCCTCGTTGTGAATGGGGACGGGGAGTTGACGCGGTTGACGGGGTTTTATGGCTGGGACGGGCTTGGGTTTCGGGCCCGTCCGTCACCTCATGCGGGCTGGCGCTGGGAGTCGGCGGCGGGCTCACCCGCGGCAGCGGACGTCGACGCCGCAGCCGGCTGCTCGGCCGCCCGCGGCGTCCGGACGAGGGCGAGGGCCACCACGGTCCCGGCGGCGCAGATGGCAGCCGACACCCATCCGCCCACCCGCAGCGCGTCCACGACCCCCGTCGCGGTGGCGCCAAGGGACGCCGGCCCGTGGGGACGGGCCGCCACGACCGCGATGATCACCGCCAGTCCCAGCGCGGTGCCGATCTGCTGGAAGGTCGAGGCCAGGGCGTTCGCGACACCCTGCTCCGCCGGTGCCACCCCGGCGGACGCGGCGACGAACACCGCGGTGAAGGCGACCCCACCGCCGATACCCCACAGCACCAGGCCGGGCAGCAGGGCCACGTACGAACCGTCCACCGACACCCCGGCGGTGACCGCCGCGATGCCGGCGCCGCCCACGAGCATGCCCGCGGACATCGTGGTGCGCAGCCCGTAGCGGGTGAGCAGGGTGACGGCCACCGCACCGCCCACCATCGAGATCACGGTGAGCGGGAGGAACGCCAGCCCGGCCTCGAGCGGGCTGAATTCAAGCACGTTCTGCAGGTAGGTGGTGAACAGGTAGTACTCGCCGGCGAGGCTGCCGACGAGCAGCAGCACCGTGAGCATGGAGATCACGAGCGTACGGTGCCGGAACAGTCTCGGCGGGGCCAGCGGGTCCCGCGTCCGGACCTCGACCAGGACGAACCCGACGAGCAGCACCACCCCGACGGCGAGGGAGACAGTGGTGCGGCTAGCCGTCCAGCCGGCCTCCGAGCCGCCGGCCAGGCCGAACACGACAAGCGCCACGCCGGCGGTGGCGATCAGCGCGCCGGGCAGGTCGAAGCCCTTGATCCCGCGCACCCGCGGCGGGTCCGGCGGAAGCAGGCGTGGGACGGCCAGCAGGGCCACGACCGTGAGCGGGACGTTGACGTAGAAGACCGACTCCCAGCCGAACCAGTCGGTGAGCAGCCCGCCGAGCAGGGCCCCGGCGGCGAGCCCGCCGCTGGCCGCCACGCTCCACACCGCCAGGGCCTGGGTGCGTTCGGTCCCCTCCTCGTAGATGGTGGTGATGAGCTTGAGGATCGCCGGGAACAGCAGGGCGCCGCCGATCCCCTGCACCGTGCGCGCGGCCACGAGTAGGCCGGGCGTCGATGCCAGACCTCCGGCCAGGGAGGACAGGCCGTATATGGCGAGCGCGACGGTGAAGATACGACGTGCCCCGAGCCGGTCGGAGGCGCGTCCGCCGAGCAGCAGGAGGCCGCCGAAGGCGACGGCGTAGGCGCTGACGACCCACTGCACCGACTGCGAGGTGAAGCCCAGGTCACCTCCGATGTCGGGCAGGGCGACGTAGACGATGTTGTAGTCGACGGCGACGATGAACTGTGCGAACGCCAGCAGAGCGAGCGTGAGCCGAGTTCGCTGGTGCGGCAGCCCGGGGGCTGCGGAGACAGTCATGGGGCGAGCCCCTTCCTCTTCCTCAAAGCGGTGGCTGACGCGAGGTCAGCGCGGACGAACAACGGGACGACCATGCCGCCTGGCTCGACGGCCGTGGTATGACGGTGTTCGAAGACTACACGGCTATCAATGTTTGGTCGCAGTGTAGTAGACAAGCGCTGTAAACTACCAACGGTGGAAGATCGCATGCTTCGGCGACGCGACCGGCTACGAGCCGAGACGGTCCGCGACATCAAGGCGATCGCACTGCGCCATATGGCCGACGGTGGGGCGGCGGCGCTGTCGCTGCGGGCGATCGCCCGCGAGATGGGTATGACGGCGGGCGCGCTGTACAGCTACTACGACACCCGCGACGACATGGTCACCGCGCTGGTGACCGACGTCTACACCTCGGTGGCCCAGCGCCTGGAGTCCGTCCGGGCCGCGGTGCCCGCCGACGATCCCGGCGGGGCCCTGCTCGCGGTGGCGACGGCCTACCGCGAGTGGGCTGTCACCAACCCGCAGGAGTTCCAGCTTCTCTACGGCAGTCCCATCCCGGGCTACCAGTTCCCGGCCGAGGGCGACGCCTCCTCGGCCGAGCAGCAGGCGTGCGTCGTGCTGCTGCGCCTGGTGGAGACCGCCTGGCCGGCCCTGCAGGCCCGGATGTCCTCGCCCGAGGCAGGCATGGGCATGGACGCCGACGGCTACGACTGGTCCGACTTCACCCCGCCGTTCGCAGCCCTGGCCCGCGCGGCGGTCCCGTGCCTGCCACCGGCAGCCGTCGCGCTGTCGCTACGGATCTGGGGCCGGCTGCACGGGCTGCTGGCGCTGGAGATCAACGGACACCTGCGGCCCCACGTGGCGGACCCGGCGAAGCTCTACCGCGCCGAGGTGCGCGAGCTCGCCGCCTGGCTGGGCTTCGGTGACGGGCCCGACGCGGCGGGCACCGCGGCTGTCTGCGCGCCCAGCTCGGCGCGGATGGCCGCGATGACCGGCCCGGGGTCCTCGGCCAGGTAGAAATGCCCGCCGGGGAAGACCCGCAGCCCGAACGCGCCGGTGGTGTGGTCGCGCCAGGCGTCCGCCTCGTCGATCGTGGTCTGTGGATCGGCGTCACCGGTGAACGCCGTGACCGGGCAGTGGACCAGCGCATCCTCCCCCGGCTGGTAGGTCTCGATCGCGGTGTAGTCGGCCCGGATCGCCGGCAGGATCATGCGGAGGATCTCCTCGTCGCCGAGCAGCCGGCTGTCGGTTCCGGCGAGCCGCCGCAGCTCGGCGACGATGCCGGCGTCGTCACGGCGGTGCACGTCCTGATGACGGCGCTGCCGGGACGGCGCGCGGCGGCCTGACGTGATCAGGAGCGTCGGCCCGGCATCCCCGCTGGCCTGCAGGCGTCGAGCGACCTCGAAGGCCACAACGGCGCCCATGCTGTGGCCGAAGAACGTCAGCGGCTCGGCGGCCCACGGCCGCAGGACTACAGTGATCTTTTCGGCGAGTTCGGCGACGGTGTCGATCGCCGGTTCGCCACGCCGGTCCTGCCGGCCGGGGTACTGGACGGCGATCACCTCGACGCCGGACCGCCCCGGGACGGCCGGCGCGGACAGTTCCCGGGACAGCGGGAAGAAAAAGGTCGCCGAGCCTCCCGCGTGAGGGAAGCAGACCAGGCGCCGGGCGGGATCCGGCACCGGATGGAACCGTCGTATCCACAGGTCGGTACCGGTATTGGTACCGCCACCGGTGCTCGTGCCGGGTCGCGTCATGACGACTGGTGTCCTTTCCTGCCGGCGGCTGGCACGGGCCGGCGGGTGGCGTCCGGAAATACACGGCCCGGCTTGTGTCATCCCTATCAGGACTTCTACGGGAAAGCAAGACCAGAGCCCGAAGAAAAGCTTCACAGGGGCCAACGTTTTATTTCTCGGAGCGAATGCCACATAATCTGGGCCACACATCCACTGTGAGCTGTACCACAATGGCGGTAAGGGTCGACTAGGGGTATCGATAGGGGTTATCGCCGCATGGCTTTCTGTAGACCATCAACATGCCGGCCGGCCAAAGAACGCGCGATCTATAGCTCCTCTCACGCGCTCGGAGGCCGAAGGGAACCCGGCCGGCCAAAGAGCGCGCGATCTATAGCCCTTCCCGCGCGCTCGGAGGCCGAAGGGAACCCAGCCGGGCCGGACACGTAAGTACGGACGAAAGGGTGTGACAGCGTGCTACCGCCTCGGTCCAGCCGTCCCTGCGCTACGCGCTGTCCCCGCCACGCCGAGCACTGTCGCCCCAGGAGCCTGCAGCTGCGTTGACGGCACCGGGGTCGGCGCCGCTCACCGCGGCCAACACCCCGCCCTCAGCACCCCGCGCTCACCCGCTCGTCGCAGTCCGTGTCTTGCGTCTCGTCCCCACGCTCCCTCGTGGCTCCTGGCACCCTCACCGGAACCTGCCGGATCAGTTTCCGGAACCTGAGCGCGAGAAAAGCATGATCGCGCTTCCTTTGGCCCCAGTGACCCGGGGAACCTGGTCCTCCGGCAGCGCGAGAAAAGCATGATCGCACTGCCTTTGGCTGACCGGACGCCTTTGCCGCACCGGCGTCCGGCCGTGCCGGCCGTTTACGAGAGGAAATGGACACCCAAGATGTCGCATGCCGAGACGCCGTCCGACATCGCCGTCGTCGGTCTGGCCGCCCGGCTGCCCGGGGCAGCCGGGCCCGGGGAGTTCTGGCAGCTGCTGGAGAATGCGCGCAGCGCCGTCACGGATGTTCCCGCCGGCCGGTGGGAGGGAATCCCGGACAATGTCCGCTCGCTGCGCGGCGGTTTTCTCGACGGCGTCGAGGACTTCGACCCGGAGTTTTTCGGCATCTCGCCGCACGAGGCGGACGCGATGGATCCGCAGCAGCGTCTCGTCCTCGAGCTGGGCTGGGAGGCGCTGGAGGACGCCCGGGTCGTCCCGGCCGCTCTGGCCGGCACCCGCACGGGTGTCTTCGTGGGCGCCATCGCCAGCGACTACACCGGGCTGGTCCACCGCCACAGTCTCGAGGCCGTCACCCGGCACACCTTCACCGGTCTGTCCCGCGGCCTCATCGCCAACCGGCTGTCCTACGTCCTGGGTCTGCGCGGCCCGAGCCTGACGGTGGACACCGCCCAGTCGTCGTCGCTGGTGGCGGTGCACCTGGCCTGCGAGAGCCTGCGCCGCGGCGAGTCGGAGCTGGCCCTGGCCGCCGGCGTCCACCTCAACCTCACGGCCGAGGCAACCATCAGCGCGCAGCGTTTCGGCGGGCTGTCCCCCCACGGGCAGTGCTTCACCTTTGACGCGCGGGCGAACGGCTTCGTGCGCGGCGAGGGCGGCGCCGTCGTCGTGCTCAAGCCGGTCGCGGCCGCGCTCGCCGACGGCGACCGGATCTATGCGGTGATCCGCGGCTGCGCGGTGAACAGCGACGGCGCCACGGAAAGCCTGACCATCCCGAGCACGCAGGCCCAGCAGGACCTGGCGCGCGCGGCGGCCGGACGGGCCGGCGTCGACCCGCGCGACGTGCAATACGTCGAACTGCACGGCACCGGGACCGCGGTCGGGGATCCGATCGAGGCAGCCGCGCTGGGCGCCGCCTACGGCGCCGGACGGCCCGCCGACGATCCCCTGCTGGTCGGTTCGGTGAAGACGAACATCGGCCATCTCGAGGGTGCGGGAGGGATCGCCGGCCTGGTCAAGACGGTCCTCGCGATCACACACCGGGTGATCCCGCCGAGCTTGAACTTCGTCACGCCCAACCCCCGGATCCCGTTCGAGGAGCTGCGGCTGCGCGTGGTGACCGCCCGGCGTCCCTGGCCCCACGACGACCTGCCGCTGCTGGCCGGGGTGAGTTCGTTCGGTATCGGCGGGGCGAACTGCCATGTCGTGCTGGGCGAGGCGCCCAGGGCACTGCCTGAGGTGTCCAAGGCATCCGAGGCGCTCCCGGCGCCGCCGGTGCGCGCCCGGGGTGGCCATGAGCCGGCCGTGCGCGCCGGCGGTGTCGTGCCGTGGGTGCTGTCCGGACGCGGCGCGGACGCGCTGGACGCCCAGGCCGGCCGCCTGCTGACGCTGATCTCCGAGTCCCCCGCCGGCGGCACCGGGGGCAGCGGGGGCAGCG
>NZ_CAAAFR010000118.1:0-14376 GCF_900634745.1 Protofrankia symbiont of Coriaria ruscifolia | reverse complement strand
AGCGGGGGCAGCGGGGGCAGCGGGGGCGATCCCGCGGACGTCGCGCTGTCGCTGGCCACGACGCGGGCACGTTTCGAGGATCGGGCCGTGGTGATCGGCGCAGACCGGGCCGAGCTGTCGGCCGGGCTGCGCGCGCTCGTCGCCGTCGAACCGGCCGCGGGCGTGGTGCGCGGATCGGTGGGCGAGCGCGGGAAGACCGTCTTCGTCTTCCCCGGCCAGGGTTCCCAGTGGACCGGCATGGCGGCACAGCTGCTGGACACCTCCCCGGTGTTCGCCCGCTCGATCGAGGCATGCGCGGCAGCCCTCGCGCCCTACGTCGACTGGTCGCTGCCGGACGTCCTGCGTGGCACCCCGGGCGCCCCGCCGCTGGAGCGCGTCGACGTGGTGCAGCCGGCGCTGTTCGCGGTGATGGTCTCCCTCGCCGCGGTGTGGCGGGCCTTCGGCGTCGAACCCGACGCGGTGATCGGCAGCTCCCAGGGTGAGATCGCCGCGGCGCATGTGGCGGGCGCGCTCACCCTCGAGCAGGCCGCGGCTGTGGTGGCGCTGCGCAGCCGCGCCCTGGTCGACCTGACCGGCCGCGGCGGGCTGGTGTCGGTCCCGCTGCCCGCGGCCGAGGTCGCCACGCTGCTCACGCCGTGGGCCGACCGCGCGAGCATCGGTGTGATCAACGGGCCGGATGCCACGGTCGTCTCCGGCGAGACCGGCGCCCTCGACGAGCTCGTCGAGACGCTGACCGCGGCCGGTGTCGACGTCCGCCGGATCCCGGTGGAGTACGCTTCGCACTCGCCGCAGGTCACCCTGGTGCGCGAGCGGCTGCTCGAGCTGCTCGAGGGCATCACACCGGTGGCGGCGGACGTCGCCTTCTACTCGACCGTCACCGCCACCCGGCTGCCCACGACCGAGCTGACCCCCGCCTACTGGTACCGGAACCTGCGGGAGACCGTGGATGTCGACCGGACGGTCCGGGTGGCACTCGCGGCCGGGCACGCCACGTTCATCGAGGTGACACCGCACCCGGTCCTCACCGGCGCGATCCAGCGGATCGCGGCGGACGCCGGCCCCGAGCACACCGACACCCTTGTCACCGGTACGTTGCGCCGCCACGACGGGGGTCCCCGCCGGCTGCTCGCGTCGCTGGCCGAGGCGTACGTGCGGGGGGTCGACGTCGACTGGACGGCGGCGATCGACCCGGCGGCGCGCGCGACGGACCTGCCCACCTATCCGTTCCAGCGGCGGCGGTTCTGGCTGGGGGGCTCGGCGGCCCGCCCGGCACTGTCCGCAGTGATACCGGTACAAAGCATACCGGGACATGACGCACCAGCACCCAACGTGCCGGCCTCCGGCGCGCTGACAGCGTCCGCCGGCAGCCCGTCGCGGCTGGCCCGCCGGCTCGGCGGGCTCTCGCCGAGGGAACGCGACGCCGCCCTGCTCGACCTCGTCCGCACCGCGGTGGGAACGGTCCTGGGCCACGCAGGCCCGGCGGGGGTCAACGCCGAGCGCACGTTCAAGGACCTCGGTCTGGACTCGATCGCGGCGGTGCAGTTCCGCGGCCTGCTGGCGACCACGACCGGGCTCGAGCTGACGCCCACATTGACCTTCGACCACCCGACACCCGCCGCACTCGTCCGCCATCTCGCCGAGCTCGCTGCGCTCACCCCGGGAGCCACGAAAGCCGCCGCAGCCGCGCCGCTCGACGGCTCCGGTGTTCACACCGGCACCGCGGCGGGGGCCGTGGCGGACGAGCCGGTCGCGATCGTCGCCGTGAGCGGACGCTGGCCGGGCGGGGCCGACTCCCCCGAAGCGCTGTGGGATCTGGTCGCCACCGGACAGGACGCGATCGGCGGATTCCCGACGGACCGCGGCTGGGACCTCGACGCCCTGTACGACCCGGGCGACGCCGACGACCGCGGCGCGGGCCGGCCCGGGACGTCCTACACCCGCCAGGGCGGCTTCCTCGGCGACGCCGGCCTGTTCGACGCCGCGTTCTTCGAGATCTCCCCGCGGGAGGCCGCCGCGATGGACCCCCAGCAGCGGCTGCTGCTGGAGACCACATGGGAGGCGCTGGAACGCACCGGTATCGACCCGGTGGCCCTGCGGGGCAGCTCGACCGGCGTCTTTGTCGGCGCCACGCCACAGGACTACGGACCGCGGCTGCACGAGGCCACCGGCGGCGCCGGCGGGTACGCGCTCACCGGCAGCCTCCCCAGCGTCGCCTCCGGGCGCCTGGCCTACACCTTCGGTTTCGTCGGACCGGCGATCACTGTGGACACCGCCTGCTCGTCGTCGCTGGTGGCGCTGCACCTGGCCGTGCAGGCGCTGCGGACCGGCGAGTGCGGGCTCGCACTGGCCGGCGGCGTCAGCGTGATGTCGACGCCCGGCATGTTCACCGAGTTCTCCCGGCAGCGCGGGCTGTCCGCGGACGGCCGGTGCAAGTCGTTCGCCGCCGCCGCGGACGGCACCGCCTGGGCGGAGGCCGTGGGCATGGTCGTACTGGAGCGGCTGTCGGACGCACGTCGGCATGGCCACCACGTCCTGGCGGTGATCCGCGGCAGCGCGGTGAACTCCGACGGTACGAGCAACGGGCTCACCGCGCCGAGCGGGCCGTCCCAGCAACGGGTCATCAACGCCGCGCTCGCGGGCGCCCGCCTCAACCCGGCCGACGTCGACGCCGTGGAAGCACACGGCACCGGCACCACACTCGGCGACCCCATCGAAGCCCAGGCCCTGCTCGCCACCTACGGACAGAACCGCCCCACCGACCGCCCACTGCTACTCGGCTCGGTCAAATCCAACATCGGCCACACCCAGGCCGCCGCCGGCGTCACCGGGGTGATCAGCGTGGTCGGGGCGCTGCAGCGGGGGTTCCTACCCAAGACGCTGCACGTGGACGCGCCGTCCCCGCACGTCGACTGGTCCACCGGCGCGGTCGAACTGCTCACCGAGACCCGGCCATGGCCCGAGGTCAACCGTCCCCGGCGGGCGGCGGTGTCCTCCTTCGGGATCAGCGGCACCAACGCCCACGTCATCCTCGAACAGGCACCGGCACCCGAGGAGAACACACCAGACACCGGAAGCGCGCCGGACGAGGTCGCCACCGGCGGGTCCGGCGGGTCCGGTGACGCCGGTGACACCGCGGCGGTGCCCGTGGCGTGGGCGCTGTCCGCGCGCAGCGAACCGGCGTTGCGGACGGCCGCGGCGCGGCTGCACGACGCCGTGTTCACCCGGCCGGAGACCCGTCCGGCCGACGTCGGACTGTCGCTGGCGACCACCCGTACCGTTTTCGATCACCGTGCCGTCGTGGTCGGCGCCGGCCGCGAGGCGCTGCTCGCCGGACTGCGCGCGGTCGCGGCCGGCGAGCAGGCGCCGGGTGTGGTGTCCGCGGCCGCGTCCGGGCACGCGGGCGGGACGGTCTTCGTCTTCCCCGGCCAGGGATCCCAGTGGCCGGGGATGGCCGCGGGCCTGCTCGACACCTCCCCGGTGTTCGCCGCGTCGATCGCGGCCTGCGCGGACGCGCTCGCCCCGCACGTCGACTGGTCGCTCACCGACGTGCTGCGCGCGGTGGACGGCGCGCCCACGCTCGACCGCGTCGACGTGGTGCAGCCGGCGCTGTTCGCGGTGATCGTCTCCCTGGCCCGGCTGTGGGAGTCGCTGGGCATCCATCCCGACGCGGTCATCGGGCACTCGCAGGCCGAGATCGCCGCGGCTCACGTCGCCGGCGCCCTCACATTGGACGACGCCGCCCGCATCGTCGCGCTGCGCGCCCAGGCGATCACAAAGATCGCCGGGCTGGGTGGGATGATGTCGGTGCCGCTGCCCGCCGCCACCGTCGAGGCCGACCTGGCTGATCTGGCTGATCTGGTCACGGCTACCGGCGAGCCGGCGCAGGCCGGCGGTCAGGTCACCGGCCCGACCAGCGATCAGGCAGGCGCCCAGGTCGCTGTCGCGGCCGTCAACGGCCCGGCCGCCACCGTCGTGTCCGGGCAGCCCGCCGTCCTCGAGGCGCTGCTCGCCGCCTACCAGGCCCGCGGGGTCTCGGCCCGTCGCATACCGGTCGACTACGCCTCCCACTCCGCCCAGGTCGAGGCCATCCGCGACGACGTGCACACGCTGCTCGCGGGCATCACGCCGCGTCCCGCGGACGTCGCCTTCTACTCGACGGTGACCGGCGGCCGGCTCGACCCGACCGAACTGACCACCGACTACTGGTACCGCAACCTGCGCCAGCCCGTCCGGCTCGACGACGCGGTCCGCGCGGCGCTCGCCGACGGCCACCGCACCTTCCTGGAGTGCAGCCCGCACCCCGTCCTGACCGTCGGCATCCAGCAGACCGTCGAGGACGTCGCCGAACACGGCGCCGCCGCGCAGACCGCCGGAAACACCACCGCCGGCCAGGACGCGGCGCAGGGCCCCGTCCTGGTCACCGGCACGCTGCGCCGCGACGACGGCGGCCGCGACCGGCTGCTGCTGTCCCTCGCCGAGCTGTACGCGCACGGCATCGCACCGGACTGGCACGCCGTGTACGGGCCGGATGCCCGCTTCACCGAACTGCCGACCTACCCGTTCCAGCGGGAACGCTACTGGATCACCGCGCCGGCCCACACCGGCCTCTCGGCGCCTGGCCTGGCCTCCGGGCACCCGCTGGCCGACGCGATGGTGCCCGTCGCCGGCGACGACGGCCTGCTGCTCACCGGACGGCTGGCCACGGCCACCCAGCCCTGGCTCGCCGACCATGCCGTCGCCGGTACCACGGTGCTGCCGGGCGCGGCGGCCGTCGAGCTCGCCCTGCACGCCGGGGCCCAGGTCGGCCACGGCCACCTGCGGGAGCTCACGTTGCACGCCCCGCTGGTGATCCCGGACGGCGGAGGCGTCCGGTTCCAGCTCGCGGTGGGCCCGCCGGAGCGCGACGACCCCGGCACGCGCCCGGTGACGCTGTACTCCCGTCCGCAGGACTCCCGTCCGGGTGGCGAGGACACCCACCCCAACGGCGAGATCCCCTGGACCCACCACGCCACCGGCCTGCTCACCCAGGATCCACCGGCCCCGGCACCGGACGATCTTGCCGGGCAGTGGCCACCGCCCGGCGCGGTCGGCATCGACCTCGACGGCCTCTACGACCGGCTCGCCGACGACGGATACGGCTACGGCCCGTTCTTCCGCGGCCTGCACGCCGCCTGGCGGCACGGTGACGACGTCCTCGCCGAGGTCGCGCTGCCCAGCGCGGGCGCCGCCGAGGGGTACGGGCTGCACCCCGCCCTGCTCGACGCCGCCCTGCACGCGGTCGTCGGCCTGCTGCCCGCGCCGGGTGGTGCCCTGCGGCTGCCGTTCGCCTGGACGGACGTCTCCCTGGCCGCCACCGGGGCCAGTGCGCTGCGGGTCCGTGTCCGGCCGACCGGCACGGACACGGTGAGCGTGCACGCCGCCGACCCGGCCGGCGCCGCGGTGGTGGCCGTCGGTGCGCTGGCGCTGCGGCCGGTCGCGCCCGGCACGCTGGTTGCCGGTGGCACCGACGTGGCGTACCTGCTGGACTGGTCGCCGCTGCCGGCGGCCACGACACCCGTCGACGCCTCACCTGTCGACGCTGTCGAGATCCTCCCGGAACTTCCCCCTGATGGGCCGGTGCCGGCCACCGTCGCCGTCTGGGTGAGCGCTCCGGCCGCACCGGGCGTCCCGGCAACGGTGACCATTCCGGCGGCGGAGAGCGTCCCGGCGACGCCGGACGTCCCGGCGGCCGTCGCGGCCACCACCGATCGGGTGCTCGCCACGGTGCAGGCCTGGCTCACCGACGAGCGTTTCGCGGCGGGCCGGCTGGTCCTGGTGACCCGCGGAGCGGTCGCCACCCGCATCGGCGAGGACGTCGCGGACCTTGCCGCGGCCGCGGCCTGGGGACTGGTGCGCTCGGCCCAGTCCGAGCATCCCGGCCGGTTCGTCGTACTCGACCTCGACGGCGACCCCGGTGCCGATCCGGCGCGCGCGGCGGCAGTGGCGGCGGCGGTGGCCAGCGAGGAACCCCAGGTGGCAGTCCGTGACAGCGTGGTGCTGCTCCCCCGGCTCACGAGGCAGCCGGCGCCCGGTTCGGCTGCCTCGGGCGAGCTGCTGCCGGCGCCCGGCACCGGCACCGGCACCGAAAGAAACAGTGACGGCACCGACCGTGATACTGGCCCCATACCATGGCGTCTCGACGTCACCTCGCCCGGCAGCCTGGACTCGCTCGCGCTGGTGGACGACCCGGACGCGGCGCTGCCGCTGGAGCCGGGGCAGGTCCGGGTCGCCCCACGGGCCCTCGGCGTGAACTTCCGCGACGTTTTGATCGCTCTCGGTGTCTATCCCGGCCGGGCCCGCATCGGCGCCGAAGGGGCCGGCGTGGTCGTCGAGGTCGCCCCCGACGTCACCGGCCTCGCCCCCGGCGACCGGGTCATGGGACTGCTGCCGGGCAGCGCCGGCACGCTCGTCCGGGTCGACCGCAGGCTGCTCGTCGGGTTCCCGGCGGGCTGGTCGTTCACACAGGCCGCCACCGTCCCGGTCGCGTTCCTCACCGCTTACCACGGCCTGTTCGACCTCGGCGCCCTGCGGCCGGGCGAGCGGGTGCTGGTGCACGCCGCCACCGGCGGGGTCGGACAGGCCGCCGTCGCGCTCGCGCGCCACCGGGGTGCGGAGGTGTTCGCGACCGCCAGCCCCGCGAAGTGGGACGTGCTGCGCGCACTCGGCCTGGACGACGACCACATCGCCTCCTCGCGCGAGCTCGATCCCGCCGACGGCTTCGAGGCCCGCTTCGGCCGGGTCGACGTGGTGCTCAACGCGCTGGCGCACGAGTTCACCGACGCGTCCCTGCGGATGCTCGGCCCGGGCGGCCGGTTCGTCGAGATGGGCAAGACCGACCCGCGGCACCCCGACGACGTGGCCGCGGACCATCCCGGCGTCTCCTACCTGCCGTTCGACCTGCTCGCGGACGTCCCACCGGAGCGGATCACCGAGCTGCTCGGCGAGCTGGCCGGGCTGTTCGCCGAGGACGCGCTGCGCCCGCTGCCCGTCGCGGCGTGGGACATCCGGCATGCCCCCCGCGCGCTGCGGCACCTCTCTCAGGCCCGCCACGTCGGCAAGCTCGCGCTGACCGTGCCCGGCCGGCTCGACCCCGACGGCACGGTCCTGATCACCGGTGGGACGGGGACGCTCGGCCGGCTGGCCGCCCGCCGGCTGGTCACCCACCACAACGTGCGGTATCTGCTGCTGGCCAGCCGCGGCGGGCCGGGGGCGGACGGTGCCGCGGATCTCGTCTCCGAGCTCACCGAGCTGGGCGCGGCCGTCACCCTGGCCGCCGTTGACGTCGCCGACCGTGACGCGCTGGCCGCGCTCCTGGATGCCGTCCCCCACGCCCATCCGCTCACCGCTGTGATCCACACGGCTGGTGTCCTCGACGACGCCACCGTCACCGGGCTGACCCCATCGCGGCTGCGGACGGTGGCCCGGCCGAAGGCCGACGCGGCGTGGAACCTGCACGAGCTGACCCGGCAGGCGGATCTCGCCGCCTTCGTGCTCTACTCGTCGGCCGCGGGCGTGCTGGGCACCCCGGGGCAGGCGAACTACGCCGCCGCGAACGCCTTCCTCGACGGGCTGGCCGCACACCGCCGTGCCCACGGGCTGCCGGCGACATCGCTGGCCTGGGGGTACTGGGAGCAGACCAGCGGCATGACCGGTCATCTGGACGGGGTGGACGTGGCCCGGCTGGGTCGTGGCGGGCTGCTGCCGCTGCCCACCGAGACCGCGCTGGCGCTGTTCGACGCCGCGCTCAGCACGCCGTACCCGGCCCTGGTACCGGCTCGCATCGACCGGACCGGCACCGACCGGGACGCCTTCGGCCGAGACGACGACCAGCCCGCCGTGCTGCGCGGCCGGCCCCGCGCGACCGTCCGCCGCGCCACCGGGGACGACGGCACGGGGTACAGCGCGGGCGACGGGGCGGGCGACGGCGCGACCAGGTCGGGAGCGGGGACGTCGCTGGCCGAGCGGCTCGCCGGTCGTCCCGAGGACGACCGGAACCGGATACTGCTCGACCTCGTGCGCACGACCGCGGCGACCGTCCTCGGTCACGCCGACGCGGCCGCGATCGATGTCGACCGCGGGTTCCTCGCGTCCGGGTTCGACTCCCTGACCGCGGTGGAGTTCCGCAACCGGCTCGGCGCGGTCGCCGGACTGCGGTTGCCGACCACGCTGCTGTTCGACCATCCGACCCCGGCGGCGCTGACCGCATACCTGCGCACCCTGCTCATACCTGCTGCGGAAAGCAGCAGCGGGACCACAGCCGGGAACGCCACCATCCCGTCCCCGCGGCGGGAATCGCTCACCGACGTGCTGGACCGGCTGGGGACCGTCCTGACGGCCGTACCCGACACCGACACCGACACCGATGCCGACGTCCACGAGCAGGTCGCGGCCAGGTTGCGGCAGCTGGTACAGGCCTGGGACGGTCGCAGGCCCGCGGGTGGGCGGGCCGGTTCCCTGCCCGGTGAGCTGGAGGATCTCCAGTCGGCCGACGACGACGAACTGTTCGACGTGCTCGACAACGAGCTGACAACCCCGTACGGAGGCTGAGCTCACATGTCCCCCGCGTCCCCTGCGTCCTCCCCGTCCCCCGTTCCCAGCACCGGCTCCCGCGGGGAGAACTCTCACACGGAGAACTCCCGCGCGGAGAACCGCGAGGAAAAACTGCGCGACTACCTGCGTCGCGCCACAACCGACCTGCGCGCCGCCCGCGCGCGAGTGCAGGAGCTGACGTCGTCCCGGCACGAGCCGATCGCGATCATCGGGATGGGCTGCCGCTACCCGGGCGGGGTGCGCTCGCCGGGCGACCTGTGGCGGCTGGTCACCGACGAACGCGACGTGGTCGGCCCGCCGCCCGAGGACCGTGGATGGAACCTCGACGACCGCTACGACCCCGACCCGACCCGGCCCGGGGCGACCTACGCCCGCGAGGGTGGCTTCCTCCCCGACGCGGGCGACTTCGACGCCGCCTTCTTCGGCGTCTCCCCGCGCGAGGCGCTCGCGGCGGAGCCGCAGCAGCGGCTGCTGCTGGAGGCCTCGTGGGATGCGCTGGAACACGCCGGTATCGACCCGACGACGCTGCGCGGCTCCGACACCGGCGTGTTCGCCGGGGTGATCGCCTCCGACTACGGTGCCGGCGCCGGGGCCGCGGCGACGCAGCCGCTGGAGGGATACGTCCTGACCGGCGGGACGACCAGCATCGCCTCCGGCCGGGTGGCCTACACGTTCGGTTTCGAAGGTCCGACCGTCACCGTGGACACCGCCTGCTCGTCGTCGCTGGTGGCGCTGCACCTGGCCGTGCAGGCCCTGCGAGGCGGCGAGTGCGGGCTCGCACTGGCCGGCGGCGTGACCGTGATGCCCACACCGCGGTCGTTCGTCGAGTTCTCCCGGCAGCGTGCGCTGGCGGCCGACGGCCGGTGCAAGGCGTTCGCCGCCGCCGCGGACGGTTTCGGCCTCGCCGAGGGTGCCGGGGTGCTGCTGCTGGAACGGCTGTCGGACGCGCGCCGCCGCGGCCACCGCGTCCTGGCGGTCGTGCGGGGCTCGGCGGTGAACTCCGACGGTACGAGCAGCCAGCTCACCGCGCCGAGCGGGCCGTCCCAGCAGCGGGTCATCAACGCCGCGCTCGCGGGCGCCCGCCTCAACCCGGCCGACGTCGACGCCGTGGAAGCACACGGCACCGGCACCACACTCGGCGACCCCATCGAAGCCCAGGCCCTGCTCGCCACCTACGGACAGAACCGCCCCACCGACCGCCCACTGCTACTCGGCTCGGTCAAATCCAACATCGGCCACACCCAGGCCGCCGCCGGCGTCGCGGGCATCATCAAGATCGTGGAGGCGTTGCGGCACGGGTTGCTGCCGAAGACGCTGCACGTGGACGCGCCGTCCCCGCACGTCGACTGGTCCACCGGCGCGGTCGAACTGCTCACCGAGACCCGGCCATGGCCCGCGCTCGACCGTCCCCGGCGGGCGGCGGTGTCCTCCTTCGGGATCAGCGGCACCAACGCCCACGTCATCCTCGAACAGGCACCGGCACCCGAGGAGAACACACCAGACACTGAGACCACACCCGGCGAGAACGCACCGAGCGTAAGCACACCCGACGCCGGGACCGCGGCCGGATTGGGCGGAGCGGTCGGGCCGGGCGAAACGGCCGAGCTGAGCGGGCCGACCGCCGGGTCGACCGGGCCGGCGGTCGCCTCGTCCGCGGCTGCCGGGCCGGTGGCATGGGTGCTCTCGGCGCGGACCGGGGAAGCCCTGCGTGCGCAGGCCACACGTCTGCACGACTACGTCGCGGCCGAACCGTCCGCGCGTCCGGTCGACGTGGCCGCGGCGCTGGTCCGGGGCCGGGCCGCCTTCGCCCACCGGGCCGCGGTCGTGGGCGGCGATCGGGACGCCCTGCTCGCCGGGCTGGCCGGGCTGGCCCGGGGCGAACTGCCGGCGGACGCCGTGCGCGGCACCGCCCCGACCGGCCGGCTGGTCGTCTTCGTCTTCCCCGGCCAGGGCTCCCAGTGGCCGGGGATGGCCACGGGCCTGCTCAGATCCTCCCCGGTGTTCGCGGAGTCGATCGCGGCCTGTGCGGACGCGCTCGCGCCGCACACCGGGTGGAACCTGCTCGACGTCCTGCGTGGCGCCCCCGGCGCACCCTCGCTGGAGCGGGTCGACGTGGTCCAGCCCGCGCTGTGGGCGATGCTGGTCTCCCTCGCGGCGCTGTGGCGCTCGTACGGCGTCCACCCGCACGCCGTCGTCGGGCACAGCCAGGGTGAGATCGCCGCCGCGTACGTGGCCGGCATCCTCACCCTCGACGACGCCGCCCGGATCGTCGCCCTGCGCAGCCAGGCGATCACCGCACTTGCCGGGCGGGGTGGCATGGCCTCGGTGGCGCTGCCCGCGGACGACGTGCTGGCACGGCTGGAACGCGCCGACGGCGCGCTGTCGCTCGCGGCCGTCAACGGCCCGCGGTCGACCGTCGTCGCCGGCACCCCGCAGGCGCTGGCGGACCTGGTCGCCGGCTACCAGGAGCAGGGGGTGCGGGCCCGGCTCGTCCCGGTGGACTACGCCTCCCACTCGGCCCAGGTCGACGGCATCCGCGACCGGGTGCTCGCGGCGCTCGCGGGGATCACTCCCCGGGCAGGATCCGTCCCGCTGCTGTCCAGCGTGACCGCTGACTGGGCCGACGGCGGCACTCTCGACGCGTCGTACTGGTTCACCAACCTTCGCCGTACCGTCCGGTTCGAGGAGGCCACCCGGGCGCTGCTGGGCAGCGGCCACGACGTGTTCGTCGAGGTCAGCCCGCATCCGGTGCTCGTCGGCGGGATCAACGAGACGGTCGACGCCGCCGGCCGCGCCGGCGTCGGCGTGCTGGGCACGCTGCGCCGCGACGACGGCGGGCCGGCGCGCCTGCTGACCGCGCTGGCCGATGCGCACGTCCACGGCCTGCCGGTCGACTGGACCGACGTCCTCACCGGCGCCGACCCGTATGCCGTCGACCTGCCCACCTACGCCTTCCAGCGGCGCCGCTTCTGGCTCGCGGCCGGGTCGACGGCGGCCGGGACGGCGGTGCTCGGGGAGCCCACGGCAGCATTGGGTTCCGCCGAGGACGGGCTCGGCCTGGACGGCGGGAACAGCGAGCTCAGCGCGGCGGGAACGGAAACAGGAACGGGAACGGGAACGCCCGAGCATCCGCTCGCCGCGGCGCTGTCCCCGCAGGCACTGCGGGAACGGCTGGCCGACCTGGTCCGCACGACCGCGGCCGGGGTGCTGGGGCACACCGGCACGGACGGGATCGACGACGAGCAGACCTTCCGGGATCTCGGTTTCGACTCGCTCGCCGCCATGCGGTTGCGTGACGGGCTCGCCGCGGTGACCGACCTGACGCTGCCCAGCACGCTGGTGTTCGACTTCCCGACGCCGGCCGCCCTGGTCGAGCGCCTGATCACCCTGGTGTCGGGCGCGCCCGTGACCACCTCGCGGAGCGCTCGGGCACCCGCCAGCCACACCGAGCCGATCGCGATCGTCGCGGTCAGCGGACGGTGGCCGGGTGGCGCCGACTCCCCCGAGGCGCTGTGGGAACTGGTCGCCGACGGCCGGGACGCCATCGGCGGGTTCCCGTCGAACCGCGGCTGGGACGTCGAGGCCCTCTACGACCCCGAACCCGGCCGCCCGGGGCGGACCTACACCCGTGACGGCGGTTTCCTCTACGAGGCCGACCGCTTCGACGCGAGCTTCTTCGGCATCTCCCCGCGCGAAGCCGCCGCGATGGACCCGCAGCAGCGGCTGCTGCTGGAGTCCGCCTGGGAGGTGCTGGAACGCGCCGGCATCGACCCGCACACCCTGCGGGGCAGCCGGTCGGGGGTGTTCGTCGGCGCGACCCAGCAGGACTACGGCCCGCGCCTGACCGATGCGCCGCGAGACGCCGAGGGGTACGTGCTGACAGGCAGCACGACAAGCGTGGCTTCCGGACGGCTGGCCTACACCCTCGGCCTGGAGGGGCCGGCCCTCAGCATCGACACCGCCTGCTCGTCCTCGCTGGTCGCGACCCATCTGGCCGCCCAGTCGCTGCGCAGCGGCGAATGCGATCTGGCGCTGGCCGGCGGCGTCGCCGTCATGGCGACCCCGGGGCTGTTCACCGAGTTCTCCCGGCAGCGGGGGCTGGCTCCCGACGGCCGGAGCAAGGCGTTCGCGGCGGCGGCGGACGGCACATCCTGGTCCGAGGGGGTCGGGTTCCTCCTGCTGGAGCGGCTGTCGGACGCGCAGCGGGCCGGCCGCCGGATCCTGGCGGTGATCCGCGGCAGCGCGGTGAACTCCGACGGCGCGTCGAACGGGCTCACCGCGCCGAACGGCCAGTCACAGCAGCGGGTCATCGCCGACGCGCTGGCCGCCGCCGGGCTGGCAGCCGGCGACATCGACGCCGTCGAGGCGCACGGCACGGGCACCCGTCTCGGCGACCCGATCGAGGCGGAGGCGCTGATCGCCACCTATGGGCACAACCGTCCCGCCGACCGGCCGCTGCTGCTCGGGTCGATCAAGTCGAACATCGGGCACACCCAGACGGCAGCCGGCATCGCCGGCATCACGAAGATTATTTACGCCCTGCGCCACGGCGTGCTGCCGAAGACCCTGCATGTGGACGCGCCGTCGCCGTTCGTGAACTGGTCGGCGGGCGCGGTGGAACTGCTGACCGAGGCCCGGCTGTGGCCCGAGGCCGACCGTCCCCGGCGGGCGGCCGTGTCGTCCTTCGGGATCAGCGGCACCAACGCCCATGTGATCATCGAACAGGCGCCCGACCAGGGCATCTCAGCGGACGTCCCGGCAGATATCCCGGTGGATGCCCCGGCGCCTGCGATCCCGGCTGCCGCGACCGTGGCCGCGGACCCCACGGCGGCGGTTGTCGTGCTGTGGGTGCTCTCCGCGGCATCACCGGAATCGCTGCGAGCGCAGGCCGCCCGGCTGGCCACGCACCTCACCGCGAACACCGCGCTACGCCCCGCGGACGTGGCGTTCTCCCTGGCCACCACCCGGGCAGCGTTGTCCCACCGCGCCATCGTCATCGCCCACGACCGCGACACCCTGCTCACCGGCCTCGACGCGGTCGCGACCGGCCGGCCGGCGCTCCATACCGCTCAGGGCACCGGCACGTCCGGCAAGCTGGCGTTCCTGTTCACCGGTCAGGGTGCGCAACGCGCCGGGATGGGACGGGGCCTGTACGACACCTACCCGATATTCCGCGACGCCTTCGGCGAAGCCACCGCCGCCCTCGACACCGCACTGACCGGGCACGTCAGCCGGCCAGTGCGCGATGTCGTCTTCGACACCGACCCGTCCAACCTCAACCAGACGCTGTACACCCAGCCGGCGCTGTTCGCCCTCGAGACCGCCCTGTTCCGGCTCGTCACCAGTTGGGGGCTGCGCCCCGACTACCTCACCGGCCACTCCATCGGAGAAATCAGCGCCGCCCACGCCGCCGGCGTGCTCTCCCTCGCCGACGCAGCGACCCTCGTCGCGGCACGGGCCCGGCTGATCCACTCCGCCCCACCCGGCGGCGTCATGATCTCCATCCAGGCAAGTGAGAACGACGTCCGCACCGCCCTCGAAGGCCGGTCAGGCGTGGATCTGGCCGCGGTGAACGGGCCGGCGTCGGTCGTCGTCTCCGGCGACCCCGAGGCCACCCAGCACATCGCGCAGCTGTTCGCCGACCAGGGCCGCAAAACCAAAAAACTCCAGGTCAGCCACGCCTTCCACTCCCACCACCTCGACCCCGTCCTCGACGCCTTCCACACCGTCGCCCAGACCCTCACCTACCACCCACCCACGATCCCCGTCGTCTCCGCCCTCACCGGC
>NZ_CAAAFR010000117.1:0-7002 GCF_900634745.1 Protofrankia symbiont of Coriaria ruscifolia | reverse complement strand
TCTCCCTGCACACCCACCCCTGGCTCGCCGACCACGTCGTGCACGCAACGGTTGTCGTGCCCGGCACGGCATTCGTCGAGCTCGCCGTCCGGGCCGGGGACGAAGTGGGCCTCGACACCGTCGACGAACTCGTCCTGGAGGCGCCGCTGACCCTGCCGGCGCGCGGGGCGGTTGAGATCCAGGTCGTGGTGGCCGCGCCGGACGGGACGGGAAAGCGCGCGTTCAGCGTGTACGCGCGGCCCGCCGCCGATGGGGACAGCGCCGAGGAATGGACCCGCCACGCTGCCGGCCTGCTGGCGGACGCCGGCCTGCCCGCGGCAGACGGCCGGCCGGGAGCATCTGACCAGGAGGTGCTCGACGCGCTGGCGCCGGCGGTCTGGCCGCCAGCGGACGCCACCGCCGTCGACCCCGACGAGGTGTATGCGCAGCTCACCGCGGCCGGCCTGTCCTACGGTCCGCTCTTTCGCGGCACGACCGCGGTGTGGCGGCGCGCGGGCGAGGTCTTCGCCGAGGTCGAGCTGCCCGAGGGAGTACGCGCGGACGCCGGGCGCTTCGGCATCCACCCCGCGCTGCTCGACGCCGCCCTGCATGCCGCCGTCCTGACCGCGGCCGAGGGCGGGCAGGCCGCCGCAGGCGCCGGCGCGGCCGAGGGCCGGGTGCCCTTCGCCTGGTCGGGCGTGCGGTTGCACTCCTCCGGCGCGGCCTCGCTGCGGCTGCGGATCGCCGGTGACGGTGACACCGTCTCCGTGCACGCGGCCGACACCACCGGCGCGCCGGTCGTCTCCGTCCGCTCGCTGCTGTCCCGGCCGGTCAGCGCCGCGCAGGTCGGTGCCGCACGGCGCGAGGCCCACCGGGACTCGCTGTTCGCCGTCGACTGGACCGCCGTCGACCTACCGCTCTCCGCCGACCTGCCCGGCTCCCCCGGCCACTACCATGTGCTCGGCGCTGACGACCATCCGTTGCTGACCGCGCTGCGCTCGGCCGGAGTGGACGCGCAGGCCGCCTCCGACCTCACCGGGCTGGGGACGGCGGCACCCGAGTTCGTGCTCGTCCCGGTGGCCGCGTCCGACGCAGCCCCACCTGACACAGCCGTATCCGGCCCAACAGCGTCCGGCCCGGCCGCATCCGGCCCAACAACGTCCGGCCCAGCAGCCGTGCCGGCTGCGCGCGGGACAGCGACGGCACCGGCGGCGGCAGCGGCAGCGCGCGGCGCGACCCACCGCGTGCTCGCGCTGGTGCAGCAGTGGCTGGCCGAACCGCGCGACCCGGCGTCGCGGCTGGTGCTGGTGACCCGCGGTGCCGTGCCGGCCGGCGGCCAGGTTCCCGACCCCGCCGCGGCGACCGTGTGGGGGCTGGTCCGCTCGGCGCAGTCCGAGCATCCGGGCAGGTTTGTGCTGCTCGACCTCGACCCGCTGGACAGCGTCCTGCTCAACGCCGACCCGCCCGAGACCGACCTGCCGGCCGTGCTCGCCGCGGCGCTGGCGGGTGACGAGCCGCAGCTGGCCGTCCGCGGCAGTGCGATCACGGTCCCCCGCCTGGTCCGGGCTGCAGCCGCGCCGGCGACGCCAGCACCGCCAGCAGCATCAGCACAATCACCATCAGCAGCACCATCAGCACCAGCGGTGCTCAACCCCGACGGCACCGTCCTGATCACGGGTGGTACCGGGGCGCTCGGCGGACTGCTCGCCCGTCACCTGGTGACGCGTCACGGCGTGCGTCACCTGCTGCTCACCAGCCGGCGCGGTCTCGCGGCCCCCGGGGCGGAACAGCTGCGGGACGGCCTGACGGCCCTCGGCGCGTCGGTGACGGTCGCCGCCGCCGACGTGACCGAGCGGACGGCACTGGCCGACCTGCTCGCCGCGATCCCCGCCGAGCATCCGCTGACCGCGGTCGTGCACGCCACGGGCGTCATCGACGACGGTGTCGTCACGTCGCTCACCCCGCAACGGCTCGACAACGTGCTGGCGCCCAAGGCCGACGCCGCCTGGCATCTGCACGAGCTGACCCACGGCGCCGATCTGGCCGCGTTCGTGCTGTTCTCGTCGGCCGCCGGCATTCTCGGCAGCCCTGGTCAGGGTAACTACGCGGCCGCCAACGCCTTCCTCGACGCGCTCGCCGGATACCGCCACGGGCACGGCCTGCCGGCGACGTCGCTCGCCTGGGGGCTGTGGGCCGGCGCCAGCGGGATCACCGGTGAACTCACCGACGCCGACCGCGAGCGCATCTCCCGCGCCGGCCTGCGGCCACTGTCCGCGCAGGACGGCCTCGAGCTGTTCGACGCCGCCCTCGGCATCCGCACCACCGGCACCGGCGGCGTGGACCGGGCGCTGCTCGCACCCGTCCACCTTGACCTGGCCGTGTTGCGCGGCCGCGCCGCCGAGCACGGCGTGCCAGCACTGCTGCGCCACCTGGTCCGTCCCGCCCGGCGCACGGCCCGATCCGGCCCGGCGGCCGCCGGATCACCGCTGGCGGCGCGGCTGGCTGCGCTGTCCGCGGACGAACGGGCCGCGCACCTGCTCGACCTGGTGCGCACGGAGGTCGCGTCGGCCCTCGGACACGCCGACGCACGCTCGGTCGGAGCCGGCAGGCCGTTCACGGATCTGGGTCTGGACTCCCTGACAGCCGTCGAGCTGCGCAACCGGCTGGGCGCGGCGACGGGGCTGCGGCTGCCTACCACCCTCACCTTCGACCAGCCGACCCCCAACGCCGTTGCCGCGTTCCTGCTCACGCTGCTGACCGGGGCCGAGCCGACCGAGGCGGCCGCCGGCGCCGCGGCCACGGCGTCCCGCGCCGGGCGACCGGCCGGAGCCGTCGACGAGCCGATCGCGATCGTCGGCATGGCCTGCCGCTTCCCCGGTGGGGTCGAATCCCCCGAGGCACTGTGGAAGCTGGTCACCGACGGCGGTGACGCGATCACCGAGTTCCCGGGCGACCGCGGCTGGGACGTCGAGAAGCTGTACGACCCGGACCCCGACCGCACCGGCACGTCCTACACCCGCCACGGCGGCTTCCTGCTCGACGCGGGCGACTTCGATGCCGACTTCTTCGAGATCTCCCCGCGCGAGGCTCTGGCGACCGACCCGCAGCAGCGCCTGCTGCTGGAGACCACCTGGGAGCTGTTCGAGCGGGCCGGGATCGACCCGGCGGCGCTGCGCGGCAGCCGCACCGGCGTGTTCGCCGGGGTGATGTACCACGACTACGCCCCCAGGCTGGACGAGGCGCCGTCGTCGCTGGAGGGCTTCCTCGGTACCGGGAGCGCCGGCAGCGTCGCCTCCGGCCGGGTGTCGTACACGTTCGGGTTCGAGGGGCCCGCGGTCACCATCGACACGGCCTGCTCGTCGTCGCTGGTCGCCCTGCACCTGGCCGCCCAGTCCCTGCGGTCCGGCGAGAGTGAGCTGGCGATCGCCGGCGGGGTGACGGTGATGGCGTCCCCGGGTGCCTGGGTGGAGCTGTCCCGGCAGCGCGGGTTGTCACCGGACGGCCGCAGCAAGGCGTTCGCCGCGGCGGCGGACGGCGTGGGCTGGGCCGAGGGTATCGGGCTCGTCCTGCTCGAGCGGCTCTCGGACGCCCGGCGCGCCGGCCATCCGGTACTCGCGCTTCTGCGGGGATCGGCGGTCAACCAGGACGGCGCCTCCAACGGGCTCACCGCACCCAACGGACCATCCCAACAACGCGTCATCCGCGCCGCCCTCACCGCCGCCCGCGTCGCTCCCGCCGACGTCGACGCCGTCGAAGCCCACGGCACCGGCACCCGCCTCGGCGACCCCATCGAAGCCCAAGCCCTCATCGCCACCTACGGCCAGAACCGCCCCGACAACCAGCCCCTCTACCTCGGCTCCCTCAAATCCAACATCGGCCACACCCAGGCCGCCGCCGGCGTCGCCGGCATCATCAAAATGATCCAGGCCATCCACCACGGCATCCTGCCCAAAACCCTCCACGTGGACGCACCGTCACCGTATGTGGACTGGTCCGCCGGCGAGGTCGAACTGCTCACCGAGGCTCGGCCGTGGCCCGCGCTCGACCGTCCCCGCCGGGCGGGGATCTCCTCCTTCGGCGTCAGCGGCACCAACGCCCATGCGATCATCGAACAGGCTCCGGACGACCGCGCGCCGGCACCGCATCGGGCAGGGACCGGCGGCGCGCCGGTGGCGTGGACGCTGTCCGCGAAAACCCCGGAGGGGCTGCGGGGACAGGCCGCCCGGCTGGCGGCGTGGGTGCGCGCGGACGAGCCGGTGAACGGCAGCGGACCGGTGAACGGCAGCGGACCGGCGTCCACCGGGCAGGCATCCACCGAACGGGTGAACGGCACCGGGCCGGTGAGCAGCAGTGGGCCGGGGCCGGACGTCGCGGACGTCGCGTCGGCGCTGCACACCACCCGCGCGACGTTCGCCGAACGCGCGGTCGTCGTCGCCGGCGACCGGGACGGCTTCCTCACCTCCCTCGAGGCGCTGGCCCGGGGCGAACTGCCGGCGAACGCGGCCCGGGGCACCGCCGGAGCGGACCGCAGGATCGTGTTCGTCTTCCCCGGCCAGGGCTCTCAGTGGCCCGGCATGGCCGCGAGCCTGCTCGAGTCCTCTCCGGTGTTCGCCGCGTCGATCGCGGACTGCGCGCGGGCGCTGCGCCCGTACGTCGACTGGGACCTGCTCGACGTCCTGCGCGAGACGCCGGAGGCACCCTCGCTGGACCGCGTCGACGTGGTGCAGCCCGCGTTGTGGGCGGTCCTCGTCGCGCTCGCGGCGCTGTGGCGCGCGTACGGCGTGCATCCGCATGCCGTCGTCGGCCACAGCCAGGGGGAGATCGCCGCCGCCCACGTGGCCGGTGCCCTGTCCCTGGACGACGCCGCCCGCATCATCGCCCTGCGCAGCCGGGCCATCACCGCGCTGGCCGGACGCGGTGGCATGGCCTCGATCGCGCTGCCCGTGGACGACCTCGAGCCACAGCTGGCCCGGTGGGACGGCCGGCTGTCGGTCGCCGCCGTCAACAGCCCCGGGTCGGTAGTGGTCGCCGGTGACACCGACGCCGTCGAGGAGCTGGTGGCGGAACTGGAGGCCGGCGGCACCCGCGCCCGGATCATCCCGGTCGACTACGCCTCGCACTCGGCCCACGTCGACAGCCTGCGCGAGCTGCTGCTGGCGGACCTCGCGCCGATCGAGCCGCGGGCGGCCACGATCCCGCTGATCTCCACGGTCACCGGCGAACGGATCGACACCGCTACGCTCGACGCCGCGTACTGGGTCTCCAACCTGCGCGAGACGGTGCGCTTCGAGCAGGCCACCCGCGCTCTGCTCGACAGCGGCCACGACACGTTCGTCGAGATCAGCCCGCATGCCGTGCTCACCTTCGGCCTGCAGGAGACCGTCGGGGCGGCCGGCGCCTCGGGTGCCGCGGTCGTCGGGACGCTGCGCCGCGACCAGGGCGGGCCGGACCGCTTCCTGCTCTCCGCCGCCGAGCTGCACGTCCACGGTGTGCCGGTCGACTGGGCGCCGACGGCCCCCGGCCCGCACCCGCGGGTCGCGC
The DNA here is from genome assembly GCF_900634745.1 of Protofrankia symbiont of Coriaria ruscifolia. Taxonomy (NCBI): domain Bacteria; kingdom Bacillati; phylum Actinomycetota; class Actinomycetes; order Frankiales; family Frankiaceae; genus Protofrankia; species Protofrankia symbiont of Coriaria ruscifolia. The sequence continues at coordinate 1,482 of NZ_CAAAFR010000117.1, read as the reverse complement.
TGCCGACCTACGCCTTCCAGCACCGGCGCTACTGGCTGGACGTCGGACGGTCGTTCGCCGGGGAGGTAGCCGTCACGCGGCCGGCGCAGACGCCCGGGCTCGCCGGGGACGACCCGGCCCCGGCCGGTGGGCTCCTGCTGCTGCAGCGGCTGGCCGGCCTCGGGGAAACCGAACGCGACAGCGTGCTGCTGGAGGTCGTCCGATCGGAGATCGCGACGGTCCTCGGCCACACCGATGCCGACGGGGTCCACCAGACCCGGACGTTCCAGGAACTCGGGTTCAGTTCCCTGACCGCGGTCGACCTGCGCAACCGGCTGGGTGCGGCGACCGGGCTCGAACTGCCGGCCACGCTGGTCTTCGACCACCCCACACCCGAGGCCGTCACCGCCTACCTGCGGGGGGAGCTGGCCCTCGGCACACCGGAAGCGGCGGTGCCGGCGACGCCGGCGCACGCGGTCGACCAGCTGGAGACAGTGTTCGCCGCCGCCGGCACCACGGCGGCGGACCGGCAGGCCGCGGCCGTCCGCCTGCGCCGCCTGCTCGACCAGTGGGGCACCGAGCCCACCGGTCCGTCCGGCGACGACGAGCTGGACCTCGACTCCGCCAGCGACGAGGAACTGTTCGCCCTCATGGATCAGGAGCACGCCTGAGATGTCCAACGACGACAAGCTCCGCGAATACCTCAAGCGCGCGCTCGCGGACTCCCGGACCGCGCACAAGCGGCTGCGGGAGATCGAGGAGAGCCGGCGGGAACCGATCGCGATCGTCGGCGCCGCCTGCCGCTACCCCGGCGGGATCACCTCGCCGGAGGATCTGTGGCGGCTCGCCGAGACCGGCGGTGACGCGATCAGCGAGTTCCCCGACGACCGCGGCTGGGACGTCGAGGCGCTCTACGACCCCGACCCGGACCGGCCCGGCACCACCTACACCCGCCAGGGCGGGTTCATCTCCGGCGCCGGCGACTTCGACACGGCGTTCTTCGGGATCTCCCCGCGTGAGGCCGCCGCGACCGACCCGCAGCAGCGCCTGCTGCTGGAGACGGCGTGGGAGCTGCTGGAGAACGCCGGGATCGACCCGACGGCGCTGCGCGGCAGCCGTACCGGCGTGTTCGCCGGTGTCGCCGGACGGGACTACGCCGCCGGTTTCCACGAGGTTCCCGACGAGCTGGAGGGCTACCTGGTCACCGGCGCGCTCGGCAGCGTCGCCTCCGGCCGGATCTCGTACACGTTCGGGTTCGAAGGGCCCGCGGTCACCATCGACACGGCCTGCTCGTCGTCGCTGGTCGCGCTGCACCTGGCCGCCCAGTCGCTGCGGTCCGGCGAAAGTGACCTTGCGCTTGCCGGCGGGGTCGCCGTCATGACGTCGCCGCTGGGCTTCGTGGACTTCTCCCGGCAGCGGGGGCTGGCCGCGGACGGCCGGTGCAAGGCGTTCGCCGCGGCGGCGGACGGCACCGGCTGGTCGGAGGGCGTGGGCCTGCTGCTG
>NZ_CAAAFR010000116.1:0-3237 GCF_900634745.1 Protofrankia symbiont of Coriaria ruscifolia | reverse complement strand
GTGGTGGCGACAGCCGACCCACCCCCATCGCCGTATCCCTGCTCCGCCGCAACGAACCGGAGCCGGTCACGGTCGCCACCGCGGTGGGCACCGCCTACACCCACGGCGCCCGCCTGGACTGGCAGGCCGTGTTCTCCGGTCTCGACGCGCGGACCGTCGACCTGCCCACCTACGCGTTCCAACGCACCCGGCACTGGCTTGAGGCGGCGCCGGCCGCCGCCGCACCGGCCGGCAGCGCGACGGCCGGCGCCGAAGACTCCCGCTTCTGGGCGGCGGTACGCCAGGGCGGCCTCGACGAACTCGCCGACACGCTGGGGATCGCCCGCGAGCGGGAACGCGCCGCGCTGGGCGAGGTGCTGCCTGCCCTCGCATCCTGGTGGGAACGGCACCGGCTCACCGATGCGGTGGACACCGTACGCTACCGGGTGGTGTGGCGGCCGATCCACGACCTGCCCGCCGGACCCACGCGCGGGCGGTGGCTGCTGGTGGTGCCGGCCGACCAACACGACGCTCCGTGGGTCACGGCGCTCACCCGAGCGCTGCCGGACGGTGTGGTGCTGCCCGTCGACCGGCAGCGGAGCACCCGAGGCCTGCTCGCCGCCGACCTGGCCACCGCCGTGGCCGAGCCGGTGGACGGTGTGCTGTCGCTGCTGGGCGTCGGGGACGACACGGCGGAGGTGTCCGACCTGCCCGCCGGGTTCGCCGCGACCGTGGCGCTGGTCCAGGCCGTCGATGACGTCGGGATCGCCGCACCGCTGTGGCTGGCGACCCACGGCGCGGTGGCCACCGTTTCCGGTGAGGCTGTCAGCGCGCCGGCCGGCGCGCTGGTCTGGGGCTTGCGCTCGATCGCCGGTGTGGAGAACCCGCAGCGTGCGGGCGGTGTGGTCGACCTGCCGGAGTCCGCCGACGAGCGGGTGCTCCGCCAGCTCGTCGGTGTCCTGTCCGGCGGCCACGGCGAGGTCGAGCTTGCCGTGCGCCCGTCCGGGGTGGTGGCCCGCCGGCTGGTGCCCGCGCTGTCCGGCGGCGTGAAGGCCGCCGTCGCCGCCACCGCCGGCAAGCAGGCCAACGGCAACGGCAACGGCGGGGACGGTGCCACGGACGGCTGGCGGCCGGGACCCGGGACGGTGCTGATCACCGGTGGCAGCGGCGCGCTGGCCGGCCATGTCGCACGCTGGCTCTCCGAGCGCGGCGCTGAGCACCTGCTGCTGGTCAGCCGTCGTGGCGGTGACGGGCCGGGAGCGTCCGAGCTGGCGGCGGAGCTGGCCGGCAGCGGCACCACGGTGACCTACGCCGCCGCCGACGTCGCCGACCACGGTCAGCTGGCCGCGGTGCTGGCGGCGATCCCGCCGCAGCTTCCCCTGACCGCGGTGGTGCACACCGCGGCGGTGCTGGACGACGCGCTGCTCGCCCACCTGACCCCCGAGCAGATGGAACGGGTGCTGCGGGTCAAGGCGGGCGGCGCCCGGCACCTGGACGCGCTGACACGGGAGGCGAACCTGACGGCGTTCGTGCTGTTCTCGTCGATCGCCGGCACGTTCGGACTCGCCGGCCAGGGCAACTACGCCCCGGGTAACGCCTACCTCGACGCCCTCGCCGAGCGGCGCCGGGACGAAGGGCTGCCGGCGACCTCGATCGCCTGGGGGCTGTGGAGCGGCGCCGGCATCGCCACTACGGACGTCGCCGCGCACGCCGGTCACCAGGGCTTCGTACCAATCACCCCGGATGTCGCCCTCGCGGCCCTGGCGCAGGCACTCGACCGAGACGAGACGCGGCTGGTCGTGGCCGACGCAGACTGGGCGGCGGTGGCCGCCGCCCGTCCGCATCCGCTGCTGCGTGAGCTGCCCGGCGTAGCGGCCGCAGCGGCCGGGAGTGCGCAGGCGCGGGCGGACGCCGAGGACGACGGCCCGACCGCGCTGGTGCGCCAGCTCGCCGAGGCCTCCGATCGCCAGGCCCGGCGGATCGTGCTCGAGCTGGTGCGGGCGGAGGTGGCCGTGGTGCAGAAGCACACCTCGCCCGACCGGGTCGACGTCACGCGGCACTTCCGTGAGCAGGGCTTCGACTCGCTCGCCGCCGTCGAGCTGCGCAACCGGCTGACGGCCCGCACCGGGCTCGCCCTGCCCGCGACGCTGGTCTTCGACCACCCCTCCCCGGCGGCGCTGGCCGACCACCTCCGGGAGACCCTCGTCCCGGCCTCCGACCCGGGCCCGGCACACGGCAGCGACCTCGGGCAGGAAACCGCCCTGGACGGCCCGGACGGCGCCACCACCCGCGCAGACACCGGTACCCGCACGGACACCGGTGTGCGCACATCGGAACTGCTCTCGGCGTCCGATGACGAACTGATCGCCTTTATCGGCAACGAACTCGGGATCTCGTGACCATGCCCGACACATCCCGCAGGAGAGGCTGACCGTGAGCGACGACAAGATCCGGTACCTGCTGCGCCGCGTCACCGCGGAGCTGCACGACACCCGCGAGCGCCTGCGGGAGGCACGCGGCGAACGCCAAGAGCCGATCGCGATCGTCGGCATGGCCTGCCGTTTCCCGGGCGGGGCGAGCTCACCGGACGCACTGTGGCGGCTGGTCGAGTCGGGTACCGACGCGATCACCGAGTTCCCGGACGACCGCGGCTGGGACCTCGACGCGCTCTACGACCCCGACCCGGAACACCTCGGCACGTCCTACACCCGCTACGGGGCGTTCCTGGACGCGGTGGGCGACTTCGACGCGGAATTCTTCGGGATCTCCCCGCGCGAGGCGCTGGCCACCGACCCGCAGCACCGGCTGCTGCTGGAGACCACCTGGGAGCTGCTGGAGAACGCCGGGATCGACCCGACGGCGCTGCGCGGCAGCCGCACCGGCGTGTTCGCGGGCACGAACGTGGCCGACTACGCAAACCAGGCGGACCCGCCGCCGGACCTGGAGGGCTATCTCGGGCTGGGCAGCGCCGGCAGCGTGCTGTCAGGCCGGGTGTCGTACACGTTCGGGTTCGAGGGGCCCGCGGTCACCATCGACACGGCCTGCTCGTCGTCGCTGGTCGCGCTGCACCTGGCCGCCCAGTCGCTGCGGATCGGGGAGTCGGAGCTGGCGATCGCCGGCGGGGTCACGGTGATGTCCTCCCCGGGCGAGTTCGTCGAGTTCTCCCGGCAGCGCGGGCTGGCCGCGGACGGCCGCAGCAAGGCGTTCGCCGCGGCGGCGGACGGTGTGAGCTGGGCCGAAGGCGTCGGGCTCGTCCTA